>JABIBH010000314.1 GCA_018652925.1 bacterium
GGCGGGTTATTAATAGTAGCCCGCCTCTCTTATTACCATAAATAGCACTTTATATCCTAAATTATAGCAATATTTATATTTATTTCACTTGTAATGAGGTTAATTCTGCTCTACAATGAAAGTTGGTGATAAAAACCTTATGTCATATGGAGTTTTACAGTAAAATGTGAAGGAGGACTCGCCCCCCCCGAGAACCTTGTTATTGCTTCATTCTACTCGTGAAAAGCGCCGGCTTGTCACTACAGACAATTTCGGTTGCGTGCATCTTGGAGGGAATATGCGCACTGTACTAATTGCAGTTACTTTGATTTTGATGGCATCTCCTGCTGTCTGCCAGGAATTTAATGTCCTGGACATTATCGGATTCCTATACGAATCAGATAATACACCTGGAGTCATCGGTTTTGATGAAAGCAATCCTGGAGATATTCTCGCAGGATTCGGTTTTATCGATAGCACCGGTGAGCCTTTTGAGTGGTCTCCTGATGACTATCAGTACACTTGGCACATGTATGATCTTGTGTCGGCAGGTGCAGAAGTTATTGGACCAAACACCGAACGTATTTTTTATACCGGAGGATCAATCGACATAATTGCCGATCCATACGTGGACCCGGGTTACACTAACCCTGTCTATGGTACTGATCCACCACAAAGCCAATTCCTTGACACTTTCACCAACGGTCATGTATTCCTGCATGGAACCTTTAACCTCTTTGCTCTGACTATTGACAGAGTTGCTGGTGACGGTAATTTCCAGGGCACAATTTCATTTGAGCTGGGACAATGGTTCCAGGATCAAGGTTATGAACTTGAAGCTCCTGATGGATATACAATTGGCGGTGCTGTTCTGTTTGATGAAGACGGCACAGTTCCTGATGGCTTCGATCTTTCAGTAGATGGCCATGTATATTACTCACCTATCCCAAATGACGATGTCAGCTGGGGAACAATCAAGAACTTGTTTCGCTAGGAGGTGGCAAAATGATGAACAGACAGATAATGATAGTAGTTATGTTGGCTATTTTGGCAACTTCTGTTGCTGCTCAAGTTGAATTCACTTTTGAAGGATTTTCTAAAGTAGACCCTATCCAGGATCAACCTGGTTCTATTGTAGAAATTTTTGGAATCGCCAACCCACCAGCAGGAATTCCTAACCCAATTCCTCTGGACTTTGACAATAACCAGTACACAATCAGTGTAACTGGACTGCTAATTGATACTTTCGCATGGGATCAAGTAGCTGGAATTAAAGAAGTTGTATTCCTAGGTGGCGAATTCGCAATCTATGAAGATGCTATTGGCGGAACTCCAGGAGACTGGGCTGATATAGCAACTTTCACTGATGGCGATATGCTCCTTCATGGAATGGTTGACAATGGCTGGCGTATGATGCTTGACGATCCATTTGGATGGGGCATCTACTCTGGTTCAGCAATTGGTACTTGTGATCTTGATGGAGGATCTGCTCTTCCATTGATGGAACTCATTGGTTATCCATTTGCAGATTGGGATTTCATTGGAACTGGAATCAGCGATCCAAACCCACCATTTATCACCATACCTGGTGGTTATGACAGAGTGTTTGGAATCAAAATTATGTACCCACAAGGTCCAACAGGAAACGACAACGTAACCTGGGGTCAGTTGAAAAATATATTTTCTGACTGATTTGTAGTACGTAAGTAGAATTTAAAGGGGCTTCCATATGGGAGCTCCTTTATTTTTTGTTTTTATTTTGAGAGAATAATTTTACAGGATGCAGAACATCCAGTTGCAGATACTTTTGCAAGGTAGACACCAGCCGATACAGACTGGCCGTTATTGTTAGTACCATTCCACAGGATAGTATTCAGACCTGGCAGTCCGACAACCTGTCTCTCCAGTACCATTTCTCCACGCAGATTGAATACATTGAAAACTACCTCATCGGCAACTGGCAGACTGAAACTGATTTGAGGACAAGTACCATTTGTAGTTGCAACTGACCTTTGTAAGTACGACACCAGAGACTCATACTCTATGCTAAATGGACCATATTCCCACTCGTTGCCATAGGAATCGCTTGCTAATAGTTTCCATCGAGAATTTGTAGTAACTGCCCGATGAGATTGAAATGAATATTCTTCCTGACCAGACAAAGGTGTTGATGTTTCACACCTGTAATAACCACTTCTGTCACTCCTGTAAACCAGGAATTCTATATCCGAACAATACACTGGAACTGACCAGTTCAATATTGCAGAATTATTTTCTCTGGTTACCGTGAAATTTTCGACCTCAGGTTCTAATCCCTCAATCTCAGGAGTTATGCCAATCAGCATCTTCTCTGTCAAGTCGTAGTAACTGGTTTCAATGTTATCCAGAGAAAACCAATTGTCACTATCCCCGCCCCAACCATAGTTGAGATGAATCTGGTTCATGTGATCAACAATCTGAAAACCATCACAAACCATAGTATGAATCAGGCTGGAATAAAGAACTGGTCTGCCCTGCTCCAATTCCTGCTGAATAAGTGCAAACCAGTCATCCTCTTGAGGATACCAGAATCGCATCAGTTCCTGTGCTGAGTCACTATACTGAAAGTGTTCAGTCAAAGCAGCTTTCACATCGGCAAGAACAGCTTGAGACCCACATCTGCTATACTCTGTATGGCAAGCAGCACTCAGGTCAAAACAGAGTTCGGCAACGGCATCCTTGACAACCTGATCGGCATTCCACAATACAGTTCCAGTCGGCATATTATCCCAGTCAAAGGGGTCATCGTACTCAGCATAAATAACAGAGCCAGAGCTGTTGCCTTCACACCCGGTATCTCCATCCCACCACCACTGTTCAGTTCCTGTACCAGAAGGAGGCCACTGGTAATAACGGACCAGCTGAGCAGCTGCAAGGGGTGTACATCCAACATATGTTCTGCCACCATCACCGATTGGGCAATTAATGTTGAATGGGTAATCCTGATGCCATGCAGTTTCAAGTAGAGGACCAACACTGGTATTCTGTGCTCTTGAAAATTGAATAGAGTTATTGCTTAACTGTCTGTGTAGATTGTAATTTTTCTGAGCATCAGGGAATACATCCACCATCTGCTGAGCTGTAAGATGTGTCGCAAGTTCAACTCGGCTATGCAAATTGTCTATTACGTATCCGCTGTATCCACCATCCATGAAAAGACCTGTCTCACTCCACGATTTCACAGGTGCCAATTCATTAATCGATGGCACAATCACAAAACCGGATGGTTCGATATCAAACTTATATCCAACTAACAAATTATCTGCGTTTAGCTTTGAATATGAATTAATTACAGGAGAGTCTGTGCCAGCCCATGAGCCTTGGGAAATGACAACAGAATCAAGCCAATTCCGGCAAATAGCACGAGCATCGGCAGGGGTGACATTTCCAGCTGTTGAAACAGAAGATTGTAGTATTAGACAAAACATCGCAAATAGCAGATTGCGGATATGTTGCATATGTATTTTCCAGTCTACTGGTTTGTCAAACCAGAGCTCTGTTGCGACGACGGGCAGCATATCCACGTCGACAGGGACTTAATGGGACGAGCACAAGTCCTTAACGATTTACAGGAGTATACTATGAAAACAACCTACTTTGGAATATTAATTTTTCTTTAGCAATAACCAACACAACTCACTGTGCCACTTACAGATACAGGCTACTGGTTTTGTCCGGTATAAATTAATTACTTTCCCGGA
>JABIBH010000024.1 GCA_018652925.1 bacterium
TCATTCTCAGGCTGGCCATTTGTTTGTGTCAAGGTTGATTGATGATTCCTGGGATACTGCAACAACAGAAAACATAGTTTTCGTTTCAGCTAATGGAATAGATTTCACTTCAGAAGGAGATTTGTGGGTAGGCAGTCATCTGGGAAGAGGTTTTTCCCGATGGGACGGTACTGAGTGGTTGCAGTTTTTCCGCGAGGTGGAAGATCCTGCTCTGGAAGGTCCAGGCTTAATTGATTTTGGCGGCAATTTTCTGACTGTCGCTGTATCTGAGCTGGATAATTTATGGGCTTCTCAATTCACTAAAGGGTTGATTACTTACAATCCTGATACTGGAGAATGTACACATATTAAACAGGGAAACTCAGTATTGCGTGGAAATAGAATCGTTAAAATTGTGTCACACCCAGATGGTCCGTTGCTTTTTTGTAGTGATACTGCTGGTGTAGATATTTTACTGGATGAAGTCAATTGGGAAAATTCCGAAAACTGGTTGTTTTTGTCAACTGAAGGCGATCAATTGAATGGCAATATTATCAGAGATGCTGCTATTGGGCAGAACGGTCATATCTGGTTTGCCGTTGAAAATGTTGGAATAGTGCTCTGGGATTGTGGCTTCAGTAATGGTTCTCCAACCTGGACTGATACTCAGGACGATGTCTGGTCAGCCCCGCTGACAACATTACCTGGATCAACATTTTCCTTTGAGGGAACTCAGGCAATCAAAGTTGCCGATGATGGTACAATCTGGGCTGCTGGTGGTAGTGGCATAGTTCATTTCCAGCTCGACGGATACGGAAGCAACGGAATTTCAGCAACACATCTACAGACTTTCAGGGAAAAAGTTGACAGTTATACAGATGGTTTATTGTTTGGTGCAATCAGTGAGATTGCTATTGATAACAATGGTGATATCTGGGCGGCTCATAGTGCCGGTACAAACAGAATCAGGCTTAGAGGTGACGATGTTTTCATAGATTCATATACAAGCTATCGTGATTATATTGATTATGGTTTTGGAGTACTCTATTCAGATGGAATTATTTCTGGACTGCCTGGTGGAAGAGTTCGGAGGGTGGCGTGCAACATCGACGCAAGGCAAGTTGCTGTATCTGGGGAACGAGGTGTAATGCTAATTGAAGTTACACCTGAATCTGCAAACAACAGCGGTCCTCTTGATAATTTGTACATGTATCCAAATCCATTTTATGCTGGGAGTAGCTCAATTAAACTTGGTGGAATTGATGCTGAAGTTAGCTGGGATGGTTATGTCCCTTCTGGAGGTGTATCTATCGAAATATTTAACCTTACAGGACAATCAGTATTCAAAAATGACCATGTTGAGGGTGATACTCCTCTTTGGGATGGTTCCTTGCGTAATGGAACTCTGGCAGCCCCAGGTGTATACCAGGTCCGATTGGAAATCGATGGTCAGATTCTGATTAAACCATTGGCAATTGTCAGGTGACATACAAGTTATGCATCGAAACTGTTTTCAGTAACACTTCTCCGGAGTACTGGCAGTTATTGGCATCACAATCCAATGCTCATTACTTTCAAGGCAGCAGCTGGAGTAGTGCAATTTCCAATAATTACTCTGGGTGTGATACTGTCTGGATAACAGCATTTAAGAATGATGTGCCAGTTGGTGGTTTGGTTCTTGTAAGTGTCACGCGAGCAATATTCATGCAACTCTACAGTAATTATGAAGGCACATTTGGTGGCCCTTTCTGTTTGCCAACTTTGTCTGGTGAAGAAAAATTAAAAGTAAATTCAATGCTGTTGGAAGAGTTCGCAAAGTTATCTTCCGGAAAAAAAGTAATAGCATCCACTGTTTGTACTTCCAGTTCCGAAGCAGATAGTATTCTGACTCGTGCAGGTTTTGAAATGCGATATTCCACTGGTGCATCGATATCTCTTGTTGATGGATACAATCATGTAGAGATGAATATTATCAAAAATAACCGACGTAATGAACGCAACCGTTCTCTGAAACGTGGCTGCACAACTGGTGTAACGACTGACCCGAAAATCATTGATGAGTACTATCCAATTTACCTGCGAGCAACAAGTCGATGGGGAAGCAAGCCAGCTCCTGAACAGTTGCTGAAAGATCTGTTGGCAGATTCCAGTGGCAATGCATTTATGTCCTGGGTCAGGCTTGATGGAAAACTGATTGGTGGACACCTCAATTTTTCTGCTGGTGGGATTGTTACTGCCTGGAATGGTGCAACTAATCTGGAATTGAAAGGTGTTTTTCCTGCTTCTGTTTTGATTTTTACAGATGTCGAGGAAGCTTGTTCCAGGGGATGCGCACTGCTTGATCTTGGCGCTCATGGTGGCGTTGATGGAGTAGAGCAGTTTAAGCGGATGTTTGGTGCTGAGTCTGATCGTCGGATAATGTTCAGTAAAAAAACTATTTTAAAAAGAATGTATGACAAATTGAAGACTGTAATCAACGGAGGAGCATAATGGCTCCCAGATTACTGGCTTCTGGAGGACAGATACTTGCCTCAAGAGTGTTTCAAGCTGGCCTCAATGCTGTAACTGGCTGGATGATTGCCAGAACTCTTGGTCCTGCCGGGCAGGGCCATTACAGCTTGATAATAACTTCAATAATGTTTTTTGCTGCTCTTTTTAACGGTGGACTTGGGCTCTCAGCAGTTCCGATATTGCGCCAGGGGAAAGCATCTTTAAATAATATTATCAAGTCTCAACTTTTGTGGGCTGTTTTGTGTGGTCTATTCTTGTCATTCCTGGCAACGATGGCTTGGCTGATTGGTGTTCCTGATTTTGTCGCATCAAAAATAGCTCTGGATAGTTCTTTATCTCTTCTGATCCTTGCCGGGATTCTGGTACTTCTGTTTTTTGATCTGCTCTTCTACAGCATGATTGCTGCAGGGCGAGTAGTTGTTGGTCCTTTTGCAAATTTACTCAGAGCGTCGGTTCATCTGGTATTATTACTAACTGTTTCTGCTGGCTTTACTCTGCAGTATGCGCTGTCGGCGTGGACAGTTGCCCAGACAATAGCAGTTCTGGTTTTGTTAGTAGTGGCATTTAAAACCAGCAGTGCAGTCTCAGTGCCATCTCAACCGTTGTTTGTGCTGGCAAAAAAACTGTTCAAGTCCGGTTGGGTTGGGCAACTTTCAACTTTGGCTTCGATGCTGCACTTGAGAATTAATCTGGCATTGGTTGCTGTTTTTTATAGTTCCGTTGAAACCGGGATATATTCAATTGCTGTGTTGGCAGGTGAATTCCTCTGGCTGCTTTCAGGTTCTCTGCAACCTGTGGTTGCCTGGTCAGCTGCTGATTCTACTGATCAAAACCGAGACCAGGTTACCGCACGAGCTGTGAGAATTGCCTTGTCGGTAACTTTAGTTGCGGCATTATTCCTGGCACTTTCTGCCAGACCACTTTTTGCTTTTATTTTCAATAATGCTTATGACGATTCTGTTGTCCCACTGTATTACTTACTGCCTGGTATTGTTATCTTCGCTGCGGGAGCAGTTCTGGCTGGAGACTTTATTGGGCGGGGAAGACCCACCTGGAACACTCAAGCAAGCTTTTTCACTTTGGCCGTTAACCTGCTTGTTGCCGTGATACTAGTGCCAAAGATGGGAATTACTGGTGCTGCAATCGCTTCTACTATCGCATATATAATGGGATCACTGTTTATGATGCACAGATTCTCAACTGTATCCCAGATACCTATCGTTGATCTGTTTAAATTCACTCTAGCTGACTTTCAGCGAAAATAGTCTAACCACAAGATACACAATCAGTTAAGCAAAACATGCGGTAGAGATGCAAAATAATGCATTTTTTCCGTTTTTTTCTGTTTATTAGTCTTGACATAAATGGGGGTTTTGAATAATGTAGTGGTATCGATGGGTGAAAAATGGTGAAAAAAGGTGAAAGTTAATCCGATGAATGACCAGAACAACAATTCAAATCTTCAAGCAGAACCAGTGGTTTGCTTTCACGGCTCTTATCAAAGAGCTGTTGATGGCCGTGGCCGCTTTAATCTGCCATTTAGATTCCGCAAAGGTGGCGGAACGACTGAAGATGAACAATATGTTGTGTCGCGTGGTCCGGATGGCAACCTGACAATCTTCCCCCGAGATGAATGGGTAAGAGCTTTCAACAAGATCAAGCGCCAATCACCGAGTGCAGATTGGCGAGCTCGTGTCAGGGAGATCAGTCACGATAGTGCTGATATAACCCCCGATGCGCAGGGTAGAGTATTGGTGTCTCAAGAACTCTTCAAGTCGATAGGAGTCGCAAAGAAGGTTCTGGTTGTTGGAATGGGACACTATATGGAACTTTGGAGCCCGGAGAAATACGAATCAGGACAGAAGGATCTGTCCGCCCCGGACCCAGAGTTTTTGGACCAGTTCTTCTTTTAGGCTGGGCGGAAAAGGCAGCCATGGATGGCTGCCTGGAATTGGACGGAGCCGTGTACTGCCAATGGAGTGGCAGTCGACAACACAGGGAAGGAACCCGATATGCCGAGAGAACTGACCCGGCAGGAGCCACAATTGAAAATAGTAAATGGTGGTCGTGACTATGAAATTATCGATTGTGAAAATTCTGTCCGGGTTGTTCTCTCCGGCTCCCTCAATTCATTACAAATGAATTCTGTAATCAACAATGTCAAACCGTATCTGTTGCAGCGTAATCGCCGAATTATTTTGGATGGGAAAAATCTTCAGCATGTTGATTTCAGAATAATTGGTGATTTAACAGCTTGGAATCTGCTTCTGCGGTCATTTGGGCACAAGCTGCTGCTTTCTGGCTGGAGCAATCTTCATAAAACGATTCTATTGATTGGCGATATCAAAACTGGTGCAAGCAAAAAACAACGACAGAGGACTGCTGTATGAGCAACAGTCTGCACCAACCGGTACTATTAAA
>JABIBH010000315.1 GCA_018652925.1 bacterium
CGCTCAAACTGTTTTTCATTTGCATTTTTCACAAATGGACGACTTATCTCTTCATCGTTGTAATACCAGAAAGGAACGCCACCAGCTTCTGTTGCTGCACGAACCAGCTCTTTGCCAAGCTCCAGAGTTTCGAGCCCTTTAAGTTCTATATAGACTACTTCGCCAGGTTGAACCTCGACGCTGTAATTGACCAACTGATTAGCCAGTTGCGCGTGTCTTGGATCTTTCATCTAGTGCTCCTTATTATTGAGTATTGATTATGAACCTGTACAAGGTACTATGAATTATTATATATTGCCAGCGTCACTAACAGGAGGATTGTCGTGGCTAACTTTGAATTACCAAAAGGTATGGCTGGTTTTGTCGATCATATCGGGATTGCAGTTGTCAACCTTGATGAATCAGTAAAACTGTATAGAGATTTGCTTGGGCTTACACTGGAATCGATTGAAACTGTTGAGCGTGAACAGGTCAAAGTTGCAATGCTCAAGCTCGATAACAGCGGCGGCTGTGGACATCTGGAATTGCTTGAGCCGATGAGTCCGGAATCAAACATTGGTATATTTATCGAGAAAAAAGGTGCAGGAATGCATCACATCGCTTTCAGAGCAGAAAACATCAGCGATGCAATAGCTGCGTGCAAAGATGCAGGTCTGAAAATGCTTTCAGAAGAACCGATGTCTGGTGCACATGGCAAAAAAGTAGTTTTCGCACACCCTAAAACTACAGGTGGAGTCCTGGTCGAAATCTGTGCTGTTTAATCTTCAATCGTAAACAGACCAGTTTCGATACTGTCCATTGTGCCACGGATCAATTCCAGCTCAGGTTCGCCATCCCAGTTCAAATATGCAGGTGCACATGACGATGCAAATATCAATCCATGATGTTTGGCATCCTGTCCACCAACCCACAGCATAACAGGATTATTCTCTGCACAACCTTCGACTCGATCTGTACTGAACAAGCCCTCAGGGTCGAGACTGAATCGTATATTTTTTGCACCTTCAGGCAGAAGGACCTGCCAGTGAACCAGTTGAGCACCTTTGGATAGCGAAAGGTCAGGAAACAGCCCAACCATGCATCTGCCATCTTCTTTGGCCACATTAAGCTGTGCTTCCTTGGGCAAACTCTGAGAGATGATTTTGCCTTCTGAACCTTCAAACTGGAGCTGGAGTTCATAACCACCACAAGTCAGAATTCTGGATTTATTGTAAGACAATTCAGAAATGTCAGTCAGTGTTGCATAAACATCAACCAGCACTCCCATCCCTTTGACCGATTCCACATCGGCAACACGAACCACAGAGTCCGCTTCGAAAGACAAAATAACTGTACCGTTGTGGCCAGCCCAGTCAGTGGCCGATACAGATGTTGCAATCAACAGTAATGCGATTAATAGTTTCTTCATGGCTTTACCCTTCCTGATCATCTTGTTGTAGTGAAGTGACAAAGTCACGTACTTCAGTTTCTGTTTTCTCAAGTTTTTCTCTACATTGTTCAATCAACTTGACAGCCTTTTTTACTTCTACAGAGAGGTCGTCAATATCAATTTCATCATTTTCAAGTTTGGTTATTATTTCTTCAACTTCAAGAACTGCTTCGCTGAAACCTGTTTTTGATTTTGCCATCGGTTACCCCTTTTTCTTTATAGACTCAACAGTACTGCTTGTTGTTCCATCTCGGAATCTTGTGAGCAGTTTGTCGCCTTTTTTCAAATCTTTCATTCCACAAATAACTCTGCCATCGGAGTTAGTTGTTATAGTATATCCTCTGGCCAGTAATCTGGCAGGGTCCAGCAATTGAACTTTAACTGCCAGATGCTGTAACTGTTCCTGTTTACTTGTAGCAGCCCTTACAGCCAGTCGCGGTAATTGCTTTACCAGACTGTTCACCTGATCCCGTTTTGAAGTCAACAACCTTTTTGCTGCACTCTGTAACCTTAATGGCCGTTGAGACTGCAACAGCTGTGCTGAATCAAGTCTGCCCTGAGTTTTTGTCAGCAACTGCGTCATCATATTGGAAAGCTTCAGTTCCTGTTTGTGCAACTTGTTCTCAACCACTGGCTGCAATTTTATTGCCAATTGCCTGGTCAGAGAATCAGCTGATTCCAGTTTATCATCTACTTCAATTAACAGTTGGTTGATTGCATCATTTAACCGTTGATCAGCTTCACCAATCAGATCAACCAGATGTTCTGCAGCAGCTGTAGGAGTTTTGCACGATGTGTTGGCTACTGCATCGGCAATTGACGTATCAATTTCATGTCCAATTGCCGTTAAAACCGGTGTGTTCAGAGTTGCGATGGTCTCAGCCAACTCCTGTTGATCAAACCAGGACAGATCTCCCCTAGACCCACCACCTCTGGTAATCACAATCAGATCCAGGTTTTCACTGTCCAACTGTTGCAACAGGGAAACCATTTGCGTCTGCATTCTTTCACCCATCATCAGACAGTCTGCACGATGAACAACAAACGGATACTCAGATGCATTAAGACTATCCATGAAATCTTTATCAGCAGCAGATCCAACAGAAGTAATCAAACCTATATTCAGAGGCAGCTCTGGCAAACAATACTGCTTCTGCAAATCCAGAAGATTGTTCTTTTTCAAATACTCAAAAACTTCTTGTCTACGAGCTTCAAGTTGTCCAAGAGTAAACGAAGAATCAAGACCAACCATTTTCAGGGACAGTTTTCCAAATGGAGCATAGAAATCGATGTTACATTGCAGACATACTTCAACCGATTCTTGAACTGTGAAATCAGATTTGCCATCGAACCACTTATCCAGGCCGTATCTTTGTCTGTCCCACTGCAGAGCAGCTACAGGAATCTGAAATTGCTGTTTACCTTCAATGCCCAGTAGTTCAAAATAGTAATTGCTACGGCGAGTATTTAATCTCTGGACCTCGCCTTTTACCCAGACCGGTGCTGGAAACGTACTCTTCAATGAGCTGCTTATCAGGCGGTTCAAATCACCGACAGAATAAATCTGCCTCTCTTCTGTTTTATTAAAAAGATCCATATCAGTCAGTCAAAATTTGCAGTGTACGTGCAATCAGCCTGGCTCCAAACCCACTTCCACCCTTTGCACAATACGGCAGAGCGGCGTCAAGCCAGCTTGGACCGGCAATATCAATATGAGCCCAGTTCACATCTTCATCTACAAATTCTTCGAGGAATGCTGCAGCTGATGATGCACCACCAAACTTTTTGCCAAGGTTCTTTATATCGGCAACGGTACTGACAATATCTGCGTGATGTTCATCGGTCAGTGGCATTGGCCAGGAGCGCTCAAAAGTATCACAGCCTGCTTTGTCAATTGATTCAGCAAGGACAGAGCTGTTACTGAACGTACCAGCAAATTGAGTTCCAAGGGCAACTGCACAAGCACCAGTTAATGTAGCTGCATCAACTATAAAATCTGGTTTATCTTTGCAGGCAAGATGAAGTCCGTCGGCAAGAATCAATCGACCTTCTGCATCAGTATTCAGAACTTCAACTGTTTTACCCGACAACATTTTCAGTACGTCACCAGGTTTAATAGCATTGCCATCCGGCATATTTTCAACTGTAGGAATTATCACTTTCAGATTCACACGCATCTTCAGTTGAGAAACAATAAGTGCAGCACCAAGCATTGCAGCAGCACCACCCATATCGCCTTTCATCTCATGCATGTTCTGTCCTGGCTTCAATGAGATTCCGCCAGTATCAAAAGTTACGCCTTTGCCAACCAGGGTAATTGATTTTGCATTTTTCTTTTTGGTTTTGGTTTCCAGAATAATCAGCTTTGATTCATTAACCGATCCCTGCCCAACACCAATAATTCCACCGGCGCCAATCTGTTTGAGTTTAGCTGCGCCGTGAATGGTGCATTTCAGACCAGCTGTTTTAGCAAGCTTGCGAGCTTCTGCAGCAAGTTTTACCGGAGTCAGAATATTTGGTGGAAGAGTGACTAACTTGCGAGACAACAAAGAACCAGCTGCGTATGATTCTCCCTCACGTAAACCGGCACGAAGCTTTGCAATCGATTTTTTATCAGCAACAAGTTTCCAGGATTTAACAACTGCTTTTTTCTTCTTACTTTTGCATAGTCCGGCTTCAAAAAGTGCAAGCTCTGCGCCCTCAACCCAGCATCGGGAAATTGCCGAACAGTCCAGATCTTTCAATGCATCAACAGGAAGCTTCAAAGTGCACGAGCCTGCTTTCAGCGATTTGGCTCTTTTAGCAGCTAGTGCTGCGCATCGGCGAATTGATTCTACCGATACTTCTTCAGCTTTACCAAGTCCAACAAGAAGAACCCAATCGGCACCGCTTCTACCACCTGGGACAAGGTGAGTTGTTTCCAGTTTACCTTTGAACAGTGAAGCAGCTTTAGTCAGCCCGTTGCCTGTGGCTTTGTCCAGTGCAGAAAGTCCTTTTTGTTTTTCGGAAGTCAGTGGAATAATAATTAAATCAGATTTTAGTTTTGAGATATCGCCAGTAGTAACTGTCCAACGCATTGAGTTGCCTCCGCAAAGGGTTAATGTGAATTTGTAAGCCGACAGTGTAGCACTATTCTGTAGAATTGCCAGCCTAAGTTGAACTTGTTTTAACCCAATAAGTAATCTACAATACGCGCAAACTTGAAACTTGAGGAGCATCATGAATAGATTACCACATCGATGGCCACTGCACTGGCAAATCATATCAGCACTGTTCATAGGACTTGCCACTGGCCATATTCTTGGCCCGGAGAACCGCTCCATCCCGGTCTTTGGTTTTGCTGGCGATCTTTTCCTGCGTGCTTTGAAGATGGTAATTGTGCCATTAATTGCCAGTTCAATAATTACTGGTATTGCTGGTCTTGGCTCTTCAAAATCGATAGGCAGACTGTTCACTAGAACTTTTGGCTGGTACATGCTGACCAGTCTGTTGGCAATCCTACTGGGATTGCTGTTGGTCAACGCATTTCAGCCTGGACTTGTTGACGGAGTTCCTGTAGGTGAAAAAATGGGACTGAGTGAACTTGATCCAGTCACATCGGCAAAGATATCAGGCAAGGGAGCCAACGATCTTGCCAATATTCTGATGCGAATGATTCCTGAAAACCCGGTTGGGGCAGCAGCTGAGGGCAAAATCCTGCCTCTGATTGTTTTCTGCCTGATGGTTGGTGCAGCTCTGAATGCTCTGCCAGAAAAGTTGAGCGCCCCTCAATGTCGTTTCTGGGAATCACTTTTCCAGGTAATGATGAAAATTACCGGCTGGGTAATTAAAACTGCTCCTATTGGTATTTTTGGTCTGATTACAATGGTGACTGCCACTAACGGTCTGGAAGCTCTTGGTCCACTTGCAAAGTATGCTGCAATAGTTCTGGCAGCTCTGCTTGGTCACGTATTTATAACTCTGCCACTTCTGTTGTGGTTCACTTCACGCATCTCTGCGGTGAAACATTACAAGGCGATGTTGCCTGCTCTTGTTACAGCTTTTTCAACACGATCGTCATCAGCAACTCTGCCTCTTACTATCAATTGTGTTGAAGAAGAAGTTGGAGTCAGTAATAGAGTATCGAGTTTTGTTCTGCCACTTGGAGCTACTATAAACATGGATGGTACTGCACTGTATGAATGCATTGCGGCACTGTTTATTGCTCAGGCTTATGGTGTAGTTCTGGGACCGCTTGATCAATTTCTGGTTGTGATAACTGCATTACTGGCATCGATTGGTGCAGCAGGAATCCCGGCAGCAGGTCTGGTCATGATTGCAATAATTCTGGATACTGTTGGGCTACCACTAGAAGGTGTAGGATTGATTTTGGCGATTGATCCGCTTCTGGATATGTGCCGCACCAGCGTCAATGTACTCAGTGACAGTTGTGGCGCGGCGGTAGTTGCAGTCAAAGAAGGCGAAACAGGACTGTACAAAAACTAGGCTTTGTACTGCTGAATCAATTGTCTGGCGATGACCAGTCTTTGAATCTCTGAAGTGCCTTCGTAGATTCGAGTAATACGTACATCACGATAGTATCGTTCAACCGGATACTCTTTAATATATCCGTAACCACCATGAATCTGCAGAGCTTCGTCAGCTGCAAAACTTGCTGCTTCCGATGCTGCCAACTTTGCCATTGCGGCTTCTCTAGTGTGTGGTTCACCATTGTCTTTCAACCATGCAGCTTTCAATGCCATTAGTCTGGCAGTCTCCAGCCTGGTTCCCATGTCAGCAATTTTATTCTGAATTACAGGCTGTTTGGAAAGTGGCTTCCCAAACTGTTCTCTTTCAGAAGCATATTTGCATGCAGACTCCAAACACGCCTGCCCAATTCCAAGGGACTGGAATGCGATTCCAATTCTACCGCCATCAAGAGCTTTCATTGCGATTGGGAATCCACTTCCCTCATTACCAAGCAGATTGGCTTTGGGAACAACAACGTCTTCCATATCGATTACTACAGTGTCAGACGCACGCAGCCCCAGCTTATCCTCTTTTTTGCCGACAGTCAGACCCTGAGTCCCGGCAAAAAAGAGGATAAG
>JABIBH010000316.1 GCA_018652925.1 bacterium
TAGTTGTGGATTGCCAACGGACTCTGATCAGTTACACTACATACCCTGTAACCAGTTATATAGCCTGGATTACGGGGATTAGAGCCGTTTAAAACATCGATATTTGAGCCGGTTGGGACTCAATTGCAGCCGGATTTGAGCCGTGATAGTTCCCCATTCTCGAATATTGCTTATCTGTAAACTTGATAATTCTCACTTGCCCAAGTTCTGGCAGGGTTCTCAACACTCTTTCTTCATGAACTTCTGCATTTTCTTCAGTAGGGCAAGGTCTGGTATAAACAGAGTATTGCACCATACTAAATCCATCTTTAAGTAGTTCATTTCTGAAACCGGACGCAGCTTTGCGCTGAGGTTTTGTTTTTGTCGGCAAATCAAACATTACTAATAGCCACATTGCTCTATACCCACTTATGTCCATAATCAGTTACTCTTTTCTGGCCATTCGGGTAGCGCCAGACTTTTGACTGATTCGTTTACGGGCAATTTTTCCTTACTCGACTTTTCAAAACAGGTTGCCAGGGAGGATGCACATCTTTCCAAAGAGTGGGCCAGTGGCCCAGTTCCATTTCCTGTTTTTATTGTGTGTTGAAGAACTTCAATCAGTTTCACTTTTGTTTCTTTGGTTATTTCGAACTCACCATTTTTCACAAGATCCAGCACAGCTTTATCTACAAATGGCCTGTATGGCTCCATCACATCATCGGCAAGACAAAATTCGCTATATCTGTTTCGATGATGAACGCCGATAACTGGATGCAGGCCTGCACAACACAAAGCTCTGGCGGTTGCTGTTCTTAAAACCGCATAACCATAGTTGAGAAGATTGTTTGGCGTGGGGCCGTATCTATGCCTTGTAAAAGAGATATCATTTTCCAGCTCAAATTTGCTGAATATTTCAGACCAATATATTCTGGCAGCCTGTGCTTCTTTTCTAGTTGAGTCACCACTTTTTACTCTTGTTGCAATATTAAATAATCCAAACTGCTTTGGAGATCCAGCAAGCAAGTGTGCCTGATTGGTAATTTTTGCAGTTACTATTCGAGCCCAAATATTTTTCTTTAATGGCACTGACGCATCAGATTGAAAACGCAATCGTTCACTATGGAGACCGTTACTGTGAAGCGGAAGAAAGAGGCCAGAGGGTTTAAATTTGTCATCGCAGGAGAGAATAGCGCCACCAGCATCGGCAATAGCCTTGAATACTCCAGAGCTTACGGTTACTCCGGTAGATCCCAAAATCAAAACACCGATATCCTCAAACGGTATTCTGTCCAACACCTCATTATTCATAGAAATGACAAGTTGGGACTGTTTCAAATACAAATTCAAACCACGAGTCGATGCTTCTATAGTTCTACGCATAAGAGCGACCTCCTTGAAGATCGCTCTATATATCGGCCATGTTGATTAATGACTTTAATCGTTTGCTGGAAAAATCCTTCCGAGGGGGTCGACCTGTTGTTTTAAAACGTCCCACCCGCTCCAAGCAGAAGCAGACCGAATTCTCGCTAATGGGCTTTTGTCGGCATCAGATGCTTTTCTTGAATCCTGGCTATCTCTTAATACTATGTACATAGAACTAGACGCTTCAAATGCCCCGCTTAACTTCTGTACAACACAAAGCACTCTTTCTTTAGTAGTAGGATTTGTGATCATCACTGATTCTTTTCTGCTCAGTGACATTACAAATTCGGTTCCTGGATCATGATCTTTTTTCACGGCAGAAGCTTTGTCATGTCTGACTCTAGATGCTGCAATCATTGTTGGCACTACAGAAGCTAGAAGTTTTCCATCGACATCTTTGAATATTTCAACGTGATTATTATTTCCAAGGGCAGCGTGCCTGTGTTGCTTATCTCCAAGAGTTGCAGTGTTTGACATTGTCACCTCAACACGAACTTTTCTTATTGGAGTGCCGTTTTTTCTAAAAAGACCATCTTGTGACCAATCTTTTGGTAGTTTTGTTTGACCCGTCCATCCTTTGTCATACAGTTTTTCCTGTATCAAGCTTTTGATTTCATTATCTCTAATGTTATCGACATCCTTGCCAGACAAAGCATCGAGATTTTTTCTGGTTACATATCTGTCGGGAACAACTTCGCCGTTCTCATCTTTGACTGCACCGTAGAAAGTTTCTTTATGGAGTGCTCCTGAGAGTTTTTTCATAACTCGATGTGAAACAAACATTGTGTTGATATAAAGAGCAGCATCTTCTCTTAATCCGTCCCAGGGAACAGGAAAATCAGGTCTCTGATCTTCATAACGAATTTTGCAATAATCCTGATATTTTTTCAGAATTTTTCTAGTTGAAAGAGCGACAACAACTGCATCTACAGCATGATGTTTATGGTTAGCCCTGGATTTGACGGGTTCACCCCGAAGATTTGTTTCTGCTGCCATTACAACATTGCCATCTTTGTCCAACATATCATCAGTGATTCCGTTCAACCCCCATTGTCTTCTCAGCTCTGAAGTCAATCCACCGGTGCATGTTTGAACAGCTTTTTGCCCTACTCTCAATTCTTGCGGGTAGAGCAGGTTCAGATATTGAGCTACTGATTTTGAGATATATCTTGTGTCATTAAGCTGTCTTTGTGCAAAGCCATCGGCCTCAACTTCTTCCTGTTTCAGCTTGTCAATTTTTGGCATTGGAAATCCATGTTTCAACATAAAGTAAGCACGCTTGATCATCTCTCTCTGTTTTTGAGAGCCCTTGCCAAGCCACTGAGTAGGGGTGCGGTCACCTTTGTCATGATTAGCATTTCTACTAACCAGAACTTTGTTCATATATGAATCATCAAGGCTTTGCCAATGAGGGAGGATGTGATCAACGTCCCATTCGGCACCATAAAATAGCTCCGATGGCGGAATGGGTTTGCCGGTATAAACACATTCGCCGTTTTGTTCGCTCCATAATAACCATCGGTTAACATCTGATCTGCTGTATCGGTTGCCGCCATATTCTTCAACTCGCTCTCTAGCCTCAGTCCTTCTTTCTTCCTGTTCGCGCATGTTTTTAGACATCCGTTTTCTTGCTTCTGAACCAGCTTTCATTTCTCTTGCCAACTCAACCACAATTTTAGTTGGAATACCATGTTCTCTGACAAGAGCGTTTATAACTTTTCTGACCTCAACCAAAGCCTTACTCACAACCGGGTTGGTTATGTTGCGTAGTTCTTGAGGCAGACCCCTGTCAGAAAGTGTTGGCAGGTTCAAAAAAGCATCAGCAGAAACTCGGTCAGGATATGCCTCTTCAATGGCATAATGCTCATCAAGTCCAATCTCCAAATGCGGAACAAGTTTTTCCATCGCTTTCAATGAATAACCAACATACCCATCAGCAGGATTCCATTTGGAAAGTTTTTCTGCTTTTTCATCTTTCATCCCATTTTCAATCATCAACCCGATAAAATCGGCAGGATTCTCAGAATGCAGCAAAGATTCACGGCACGCAATTTTTACAGACTCGTCAAACTTTGCCCATTTGGCCTTGCCAAATGCGGAAGCAAGTTTTGCGTCAACAATGTTTCCATTCAGAGCTTTTCTGTCACCCCGTTCAAGATTAAAAGTTGCTTCAGGATCAACTCCCATTTTTGCAAGCATTTTCCTGAGCTGGTCAAATTTAACTGTTGCA
>JABIBH010000317.1 GCA_018652925.1 bacterium
TGCCATATCGCCAATCATCATTGGGATAAACATGGGAGAAACTCTTGAGGGACCCCTGGCGATAAGCTTGCTATGCTGTTCCTCAAAAGTATGCATTCCACCAATTCCACTACCTATTACAACACCGGCGCGATCAGGATCAAATTCTCCAAGATCAGCCTGGTCAAAAGCTTCTTGAGCAGCACAAACTGCAAACTGAGAATAGCGGTCAGCTTTGCGAGCATTTTTGAGGTCCATTACAGTTGTTGGGTCAAAATCTTTTACTTCGGCACCGAATGTTGTCCGGTAGCCTTCAGTATCAAAAGAAGTAATAGGTCCGATGCCAGAACGACCATTAATCAGGCCATCCCATGTTTCATCGCGACCTACTCCAACAGCAGTGATTAAACCAACACCAGTAATTGCTACTCTGCGCAAAGCCATAACTAACTCCCATTATCGAAGACGCCCCCGACCCTGGACATCATGTTTACAGAATCGGGGACTTTATCATAAATAAAATCAGACAATCGAATACAATTATCCCAGAGCTTTTTCCAGGTAATCGATTGCAGACTGAACAGTAGTCAGTTTTTCCTGATCTTCTTCAGGAATAGTGATATTGAAAACTTCTTCAAGATCCATTACCAATTCCACTGTGTCCAAAGAATCTGCACCAAGGTCATCTGTAAAAGATGCTTCTGGTGTAATCTGCTCTGGATTTACTGACAACTTGCGCTCAACAATTTCGTAAACTTGTTCCTTAATTGAACTCATTTTCTTTACCCTCCTTGGGTATTTCAAGTAACCATGCCACCATCAACTGTCAATGTCTGACCAGTGATATAGGCAGCGTCTTCTGACATTAAAAAAGAAACAACGGCGGCGATATCTTCGCTCTGACCGAACTTCTTCAAAGGAATCGACTTCAACATACTTTCCCGAACCTGCTCAGGCAGTTTATCGGTCATGTCGGTTGCAATAAATCCTGGGGCAATCGCGTTACAAGTAACAGCTCTTCCTCCAAGCTCTTTAGCAACAGATTTAGTCAAAGCAATTACACCGGCTTTACTTGCAGCATAATTAGCCTGCCCGGCATTACCGGTCAAGCCAATAACTGAAGCTATATTAACAATTCTTCCAATTTTCTGACGAATCATATTTGCAGATACTAACTTTGTAAAGTTGAATGTACCAGTCAAATTAACTCTGAGAACCAAATCCCAATCTTCTGGCTTCATTCTCAACAACAAGCCATCACGAGTGATTCCTGCATTATTCACAAGACCATAAATTGGCCCCATCTCTTCAATCGCTTTTGCAACAACAGTCTCAACCTGAGAATAGTCAGAAACGTCGCAAGTAAACGGAATAAACTTGCCATCACCAGGAAGTGTTTTTACAGCATTTTCCAGGTCATCGGCATTAATATCTACCAAAACTAGATTGTAGTTTTGCTCTGCCAGTTTTGTTGCGATTGCATAACCGATTCCTCGGCCAGCACCAGTAATTAATATTGTTCTTTTTTCCAAGTCTACTCCTTTAGCCACGTTTCATTGTTTTGCTATTATGCAGACAATTCGTTCAATTTGTCCAGAATGTTATTCAAGTCTTCAGCAGTTCCAACGGGAATAAATGTAACATCTGGAAATTCCCTGCGTGCCATATTAGACAACACGCGTCCAGGGCCAACTTCAAGCACAACTTTCGGTACTTGATCTGAAAACACACCAGATGAAATTCCTGTAATAGTATCATACCACCTGACAGATGAAGTCAGTTGCTTTTTCAGGCCATCAATAAATGTAGCCTTATCACTGACTGCATTTGCAGTGACATTAGATACAAGAGGAACTTCAAGGCCATTAATATCTGCTGAATCAAGAAATACAGAAAACTCGGTAGCAGCATCTTCAAGTAATGGTGAATGGAATGCCCCACTGACATTCAATTTAATTACTCGCTTTGCGCCAGCTTCCTTGAGAGCTTCCGAAGCAGCATCAATTGCTGCAACTTCTCCAGAAATTGCTACTTGAGATTGAGAGTTATGATTTGCCAGAACAACTGTTCCTACATTCTCTGTAATTGATTTGCAAACATCTGAGACGCTGTCGCTATCAAGTCCCATAACAGCAGCCATAGTTCCTGGCTGTTTATTACCGGCCTCAAACATCAATTCGCCTCTTTTGCGAACCAGAGCAAGTCCTGTCTTAGCAGAAATAGCACCAGCAGCTACTGCAGCAGAATACTCGCCCAGCGAATGGCCTGCAACAAGTGAAGGTTTAATATCCCTGGCAGCCAATTCCATGGCAATTGCTACAGAATGAGCCAGAATAGCAGGTTGAGCATTTTTGGTTTCTGTCAATGTTTCAGCTGGACCTTCAAACATTAATGAAGTCAAATCATATCCAAGTGTATCGTTGATTTTGCTGAGAAATTCTGATCCGGGGCCATTTTGTTCAAAAAGGGATGAAGCCATCCCGACACTTTGAGAGGCTTGACCTGGGAAAATCATTGGGATTCTAAACACTAAATGCCTCCGAGGATTAATTAGAGTTTGAAAGACACTCTTCTAATTTGGTTGGCAAATCAACAAGGGCCAATCGACTTGCTATAACAAGAGCACTTTTAATAGCTCTTGAATTACTTGCGCCGTGACAAATAATTGGAGAACCTTTTACACCCAGCAGCATTGCACCACCGGTCGAAGAGTAATCCATCTTCTCCAGCATAGCAGATTTATCATCAGATTTTGAGTCGCTGCTACCTGAAAGAATTTTAATAAGCAAAGCCCCAAAACCTTCAACCATTTTAAGAACAATATTTCCAGTAAACCCATCAGTTACTAAAACATCGACCGGGCCATATGGAAGTTGTTTGCTCTCAATATTACCAATAAAATTAAGATTGGATTCTGCAAGAAGTTTGTGGGATGCAACTGTCAGCTCCGAACCTTTTGAAGGTTCTTCGCCAATATTCAACAATCCTATAGTCGGGTTTTCATTTCCCAAAATGGATTTGCAATACGTATCACCCATTTTTGCGAAAGTTTCAAGATGTTCAGGAGTTGCTTGAACATTTGCACCAGAATCCAACATGACAAATGGTTTACCAGAAGTAGGTATTACTGTTGCGATGCCAGGACGTTTCACAGAGGACAATCTGCCAAGAATCATCAAACTTGCTGCAACCATTGCACCAGTACTGCCAGCACTCATTACGGCACTGACAATGCCTGCTTTATGGTCAGTCATCGCCTTTACAATTGGCGAATCAGGTTTCCCTTTTACGGCTGAAGCAGGAGAATCTCCCATATCAATTGCCTGAGTACAGTGGACA
>JABIBH010000318.1 GCA_018652925.1 bacterium
GGAGCCTGAACAACTGAAAGGATTGACAGAGCCGAACAAATGAATCGACACATACTTTCCAAAGCCGCGCTTCGCTTGCTTTGAAAAGATGGTCATTCAGAACGTTAGGCGCAGCTAGAAAATATGGGTTTCAATGTCGATCTCTATGGAGGTTATAATGAAAAATAGTCTTATGCTACTAGTCGCAGTCATAATGACCGTTGTTCCCGCTCTCGCGCAGGGCGGAGATGTGTGCGATTTAACGATTGCCAATCACTTGGCTGGTGGTTACACGGGCAACATTCCAGAAGAGTGGTTGGGTTTCTGCTTCTTTAGTACTAAGCCGGAGGGTGTTGGCCTGTATCTCGATCTCAAAGCAAGTGTTCCCCTAATATATGGTGGAAACGATTTCTACGATAATATATCGGCCCAAGAAGCTATCGGGTGGGGTGACCCTCTTACGGACACTCAAGATACCTGGGTTTCGGGAAATATTGGGATGACGAAGGTGTTGTCGAACACGCTGGCGCTCTATGCTGGCGTAGGAATATCGGTTAACACCACATATTTCAATCACTACGACCCAATGCATATATTGGGCACGAATGGAAGCTATTGGGTTGAAGGCGAGTCAGATAGTGCGTTTAATGCTCTTGGCGGTTTGTTGGTCACGCTTGGGGAGAAATGGGGAGTCCAGGGTGGCGGTGAGCTGAATCCTGGTGGTGTTACAGTGGGCGTGTTCTATATCCTTTAGGAGCGTAGGGCACACGCCTAACAAGAGCGTTCAGTAGACCATCGGCCCCGTCACGTGCCATGCAGGGCATGGCACGCGCCAGGTCAGCTGGCAGCTGAAGCCAACGTTATTAACTACAACCCCAAAAACTGTATTGAAACTCCACACAGCAGGATAGTTATACCAGCAATAATATGAGAGTATTTCTGAACTTTCTTTATCGGTTTAAAACTAAACCCAAGAATCGATACCATCACAATTGCCAGCATCGTAGCAACAGTAACCAGTGCAAAACTTCCAGTTACCAGTAGTAACCCAGTGAGGTTACTTTTTGCAGCAGGGTACATCAAAAGCGGAATCAACGGTTCACATGGCCCGAAGATAAAAATCGTGAACAGAACCCATGGCGTGATGTTTTTTTGTTCAACATTATGTGCGTGGGCATGGTCGTTGTGGTGAGTGTGGACGTGGGAGTGGTGAACCCCATCGTGAAAATGTTCGTGATGGTGAGTTTTGTTTTTGTAGAGTTGTCGAAATCCCCATGTTGTATAGACTATTCCAAAAGTAATCAGGCCCCAGGCTGCAATAGTACCTCTGAACGATTCAATTGTTTCGATATTTGTGATTGCCAACCCAGCTGCAATTCCTACGGCACCTAGAACAATTGACCCCAGAACATGACCAATTCCACAGCTTATAGTAACCAGGATAGTTTTGCGCAAAGACCAGTTCCGTGACTTTGACATCGCGATAAATGGGAGGTAGTGATCAGGGCCTAACAGGGTATGAAAAAAAGCAATCGATATTGCAGTTATTATCAGTGCTGTAATCTCAGGTGTCATTTTTTGCCCCTTTCAACAGTATTATGACGACTTAAAATCAATTGTCAAGAAAATAACAGGTTGCTAAATATTTAAGATGTGGCAATGTGTAAATAACAATGAAAACTGAGGTGTTATGACTGACTTTGCAGAATTTTCAAGCCATGAACGATGGATGCGTGTTGCCATTAATGAGGCAGAACTTGCAGCCGAGTCTGGCGATGTGCCGATTGGTGCTGTAATCGTGCTGAACGGCTTAATAATTGGCAAGGGCCATAATCAAGTTGAACAACTTGGTGATCCTACTGCTCATGCAGAGATATTGGCAATCGGTGCTGCAGCAAATTCCATAGGGGATTGGCGATTGGATGAGTGCACAATTTATTCAACGCTGGAGCCTTGTACAATGTGTAGTGGCGCAATTTTGCTCTCACGCCCAAAGACAATTGTTTACGGAGCTCCTGATCCCAGAGCTGGGGCAGTGAGTTCCACATCGGAATTATTACAGGATAATCCTTATAATCTGGAGTTTGAAGTTGTACGAGGGATACTTGAGTTGGAATGTGCAAATTTGCTGAAAGATTTCTTCAAAGAACGCAGAAATGGCATCGATAAACGAAGTCGGTAGGTTGCGTAACTACTTATGTAATGCTATATTCTCGCTTCCAGATAACAGTTTCGGGAGAGGTGTCCGAGTGGCTTAAGGAGCACGCTTGGAA
>JABIBH010000319.1 GCA_018652925.1 bacterium
AATGATTCGCGAACTTGGCCTTGGTCATGAATTTACAGTCTGGATGGTTGGTTCTGTAATGGAAGAAGACTGTGATGGCTTGTGCTGGCACTACATTCTAAATGAGAAAAAGTTACAGCCAGAGCTGGTGATTTCAACCGAGCCTACCAATCTGACAGTTACACGAGGGCATCGTGGACGCATGGAAATTCGTGTTACAACCAGTGGTGTTTCCTGTCATGGATCAGCCCCCGAACGAGGCGATAACGCAGTTACAAAACTTGCGCCCGCCTGTGCTGCAATCGCAGAACTAAACAATAATCTTGCCACCGATGACTTCCTGGGAAAAGGCAGTTGTACAGTCACAATGTTTGAAAGCCAGTCCCCCAGCCTGTGCGCAGTTCCTGATAAAGCTGAACTACATATCGACCGCAGATTAACTATCGGTGAAACAAAAGAGAGCTCAATTGCTGAAGTTGAGGCTTCACTGAAAGAAGCCAACGTCGATGCAAAAGTCTGGCTCTTAACTTACGAAGAACCAGCATGGACCGGCCTTGTCTACCCTATGGAGAAATACTATCCAACCTGGGTAATGCCTGAAGACAATGAATATGTCCAGGCTGGTGCTGAAACATTCAAAAACCTGTTTAATGAAGGTGCCAACATATCATGTTGGACTTTCTCAACAAACTGTGTTGCAATAAATGGTTTGTATGATGTGCCTTGCATCGGTTTTGGCCCAGGTGAAGAACGGATGGCGCACGCCAAAGATGAATATGTCCCTGTAGATGACTTGATTAAAGCTTGTGCATTTTATACAGGAATGATTAAAACATTAGAAGAGGTAAAAAGTTGAATCTAAAAGGAAAACATTACATCACAACTCAAGACTGGAACGACGATGAACTCCAGTTCCTGATGGAAACTGCACATGAGTTGAAACAACAATTCAAAAACGATGAACCACACCTGCACCTGCCACATAAAACCTTGTTCATGATGTTTTTTGAACAGAGCACCAGAACCAGAAACAGTATGGAAGCTGGCATGACCCAACTAGGTGGTCACGCTCACTTCCTCTCTCCCGATAAATTACAACTTGATCATGGCGAAACCGTTCTGGACACAGGCAGAGTCCTGGCCAGATACGGCCATGGCATCGCTATCCGTAACTGTGACTGGGGTCAGGGAAACAAATTCATGCGCGCGATTGCTGAGATCAGCAATGTGCCACTGATCAACCTGCAATGCGACCTCTATCACCCATGCCAGGCAGCCGCAGACTTGATGACTATTCAGGAAGAATTCAACGGTGAAGTTAAAGGTCGGAAAATTGCAGTCAGCTGGACTTATGCTCCAAGTTATGTGAGGCCGATCTCGGTTCCGCACTCTGAAATTCTGATGATGTCCCGTGCTGGGATGGAAGTGGTTCTGGCTCATCCACCAGAGTTCAAGTTGAATCCTGATATTCTTGCGCAGACAAAAGCAAATGCTGAAAAAAGCGGTGGCAGTTTTGAAATTGTAGATAACATGGACGCAGCTTTTGAAGGTGCTCATGTTGTTTACCCAAAATCATGGGGCTGCTTGATTCATGAGCCAGATCGTGAAGCTGCTGTGTCTCACATTGAAAAATATCCTGACTGGATTTGCGATGAACGACGCATGGCTCTTGCTTCCCCGGAAGCAATTTACATGCATCCGTTGCCAGCAACTCGTGGCCAGGAAGTCACCGATGCAGTAATCGATGGCCCGCAATCACGTGTCTGGGATCAGGCCGAAAACAGATTGCATACTGGTAAAGCGATTATGTCACTGACAATGTAGGAGAAAATAATGCTCCCAAATGTAGTTCTGAACCAACATTGGACCGGCTTCCGATGCACCGTTTGTGACAGAGCATATCCTGTCGAATTTGACAGTATGGTCTGCCCTGAATGTGGTGTAGATGGAATCCTGGATGTGGCTTACGACTACAACGCAATTGGTGATACAATTAATCGGGACGACCCGTTTCCTGCTGGGGGAACCAGAGATTTATGGCGCTTTGCACCACTGCTGCCAATGCATCCTCATAAATACCACTCTGCCTGGAGTGTGGGCGGAACACCGTTACACGCTCCACAGGAATTACGCAATAAAACAGACCTGCCATATCTGCATCTTAAAGATGATACATCCCTTCCTTCTGCAAGCTTAAAGGATCGTGCCAGTGCAATGGCAATTGTCGATGCAGTTCGCAGAGGCATCTCTCACATCGCATGTGCATCAACTGGTAATGCAGCAGCAAGTCTGTCAGTACTGGCAGCCCGTGCCGGCATTAGTTGCACAATCTTTGTCCCTGCAGCAGCGCCTGAAGCAAAACTTGCCCAGCTACTTCTCCATGGTGCCGATGTTATCAGAGTTGATGGCACTTATGACGATGCCTTTGATCTCTCAATCCAGGAAATCAATGCCCACAACTGGTACTCCAGAAATTGTGCATACAATCCGTTGTTGGTCGAAGGTAAAAAAACCGCTGCACTTGAGTTCATTTTACAGCTCGGCCTGAAACTGCCTGATGTGCTTTTTGTACCTACCGGCGAT
>JABIBH010000320.1 GCA_018652925.1 bacterium
CGTGTTGGTGCAGTACCTTTATTATGCAGATAAGAAACAAATAATCCGCTCATACGTAGTGTAGTGCTATGCATTATAGTCAGTACTGTTACAAACCCCGAACAGGAGATACAATGGAAAAACTTAAAATGGAAAGTGCTTTTAAAAACGGTTGGCAAATATTCAAAGATAATTTTATTACACTTACTATTGCCTTCTTCGTAGTAACTCTGTTTTCATTAACACTTATTCTGGCACCGGTTATGATAGCAGGATTTACCTATATGCTACTCAGAGCATCAAGAGGTGAAGCAATCGAGATTGGTGATGTTTTTCACGGATTCTCAGACTTCGGCCGCTACTTTGTTGGTGGGCTTCTCTATTTGGGCATACTTCTGCTTGGTGCTATCTGTTTCGGCATTGGAATTTTTGCCTCACTTGGTGTGCTTTTGTTTTTCTTCCCTGTTATGGTCGACAAAAAACTCTCAGCTGGTGATGCTCTGAGTGAGTGCTGAGAATATTTCAAAAGTGACTGGCCGATGGCAATACTGATGGCAATTATTCTGAAAGTCATTTTCGGTGTAGGTGAATCAGCTTGGCACGTATTTGTCTTTATAACTGGAGCATTTGCCTTCTCGGTATCAATTGCTGCTTACAATCAAGTCTTTGGCTCTGAATCCACAGAACCAGAAATAGAAATAGAACCAGAGGAAGTAATTTAATGAAAATAATTCTAGCTCTTTTCCTGCTCGTAACCCCGCTGATAGCGAGCGATGAAGCTCTACGCATCAATAACCCCGCCCAACCTGACAATGGTGTTGAAATTCTTGAACTTCAGGAAAAATGGCGCGATGGCGGTGAAGATGGTGAAACACTATTTGGTATTGTAACCAAAGTTCTGATGGATGACTCTGGCAATACATACTTGCTGGATACTCAGCTTTCAGAAGTTCAGGTCTTTGATTCCAATGGGGAATTTGTCCACACTCTGAGCCGCGAAGGTGAAGGTCCAGGTGAAGTTCGAACACCTATAGACATGTTATTTATGCCTGACAATGGGCTTGGTCTGGTGCAGTCATTCCCGGGGAAAATTATCCAGATCGATCTTGAAGGCAGCCCGTTGAGAAGCTTCACTCCAGGTGGCGATGACCCAACAGTAGGTGGATTCACTGCCTTGACTGACGCTCACTTCAGCGGAGACAACCTGGTTCTTGGTGGAACCAAAATTACAAATGGCGAAGGTTCGCAAACCAGAACTTTCTTTGTTGCATCTTATGCTCTTGACGGTGAAGAGCTTTGTTCCTATGAAGACGTTCCAAATGTATATGAGTTTACAAATATAGAAATCATTGAAGCCGATCAGTATTCTTCAATCTTTAGACACTTTGCTGTCGGTCCTGATGGAAAAGTTTATACTGCTCCAAAACGTAATGAATACGAGATCCATGTGTTCAATGTTGATGGAACTCTGGACCATATAATTACACGCGATTTTGAATCGTGGACCAGAACTGCTGATGAGGCTGAAGTTGTGAACAAATTGATGGATATCCAGGCTCAACGTATTCCGATGGAAGTCAAAACAGAGGTTTGTTTAACTGAACCTGACATCGCCAGCTTGTTCATCGACGAAGATGGATTTCTCTGGGTCTTGACTTCCCGTGCAATTCGTGAAGTAACAGAAGGCATCATGCAGACTTACGACATATTCAATTCTGATGGCAAGTTTATCAAACAGGTTGCTGTAAAATGCCCTGGTGATGGTCTGAAGGATGGCTTGATTCGTGGAAATGCTGACAACTGGATTCTGGTTCGTGGATTCACTGATGCGCTGCTATCACTGCAGTCTCAAGGTACAATGGCTGAAGAAGATGAAGAACCTGAACCGATGGAAGTTATCGGCTATGAGGTTGTAAGGTAACTATATGCGGGGGACTCAGTTCCCCCGCGACAATCAGCAACCAGGGCCAATAATCCAGATACCTTAAAGTAGTTGTTTACAAATTAACAAAGACCGTGTATTCTATATATAGAACGTCACCTCCACCCCACGATCCAGGAGGCTACCATGTCTGCAAAGATTTATAACATCACTTATTACTACACGTTAACCGATGACTTGCCTGGAGAATCATGCAAATTCCTGACATGGCTTGCCAGTAAAGAGGTTAATCTCTTGGCTTTCAATGCGATACCTATCGGCGCACGACAAACTCAGCTGGTAATCTACCCATTGAACCCAACCTGGCTTGCCGATGCTGCCCGAAAAAGCAATGTCAAGTTAAACGGCCCCCACCATGCGTTTATGATACATGGCGACGATGAACTCGGTGCTCTGGTGGATATTCATGAAAAACTGGCACATGATGGAATCAACATCGCAAATTCAGTAGGAATCAGTGACCATAGCGGTTCATATCGATATTTAATGCATATCGGAACTGATGACTTTGAAAAGGCTAGAGATATATTAGGCGCAACAGAACCACCAAGTGATTTCAAACTTGACCTGCCGCGTCGCTTCAATAAAACGATCTAGCAGAAAGGGGTGAGCTCAAGCTCACCCCTTGTTTTTCTGCATCCTTGCCCATGAATCTTTCAGCGAAACAGTTCTGTTAAATACCAAACTGTCTTCCACTGAATCAACACAGAAATATCCATGTCTCATGAACTGAATTGGTTCGCCAGGCTTTGCATCTGCAAGGGATGGTTCCAGTTTACAGTTGTTCAAAACTGTCAAAGAATCAGGATTCAGGTTGTCCATAAACGAACCACCCTCTTCAGGATTCTCATTGCTGAACAAGTTGTCATATAATCTGATCTCTGCATCTACACCATGCTCTACCGACACCCACTGCAAAGTCCCTTTCACGCGACGGCCATCAGGTGACTGTCCCCCACGAGATTCAGGATCATAGCTGCAAAGAAGTTCAACAATGTTGCCATCGTCATCCTTGATTGCCTCATCGCAGGTTATGTAATAAGCATGTTTCAGCCTTACTTCACGGCCAGGTCCGAGCCTGAAAAATTTGCGTGGCGGATCTTCCAGAAAGTCTGTGCGTTCAATGTAGATCTCTCTGCTGAACGGAACCATTCTGGTACCATCGGCTTCATTTTCAGGATTATTC
>JABIBH010000025.1 GCA_018652925.1 bacterium
CTGAAGATGATGCAGAAGAAGCTGAAGAGGGTGACTGGGTAGTTTTTGACAGACTTGAACATCCTGAAGAATACAGCCAGCTCTGGATAGTAACGGTTTCAACCGATGGCACTTTTGATGAAGAAGCCCGCCAACTGACCGAACAGCCACTTCACCCATATCATGTTGCATGGTCACCAAATGGAAAGACTCTTGCACTGACTTACAATCCACTTTTCTCAAGTCTGATTTGTGAAGAACAACGTGTTGCACTAGTAGATATTGCTTCTGGCGATATGACTGATATTTCGAACCTTGAAAAACACAGCTCTCATGCATCGTTCTCTCCAGATGGAGAAACCCTGGCATACTTTACAGATAGGGATACAGACTACAGAGCTTATCTGAACCTCAAGGATATTGTTGTCCGGGATTTGGAAAGTGGCGAAGAAACAGTAGTTACTTCAGGTCAAACCTGCTGGGGTGGAAGTGGATCAACTCCTGATCACGCACCTTACTGGAGCAAAGATGGTAAGGGACTTTATACAATCGGTTCAGTTGGAACTACAAAAGATATTTATAGAGTGGATGCTCGTGGCAAGGGATTCAAAAAAGTTGTAGCTCTTGATGGAAATATCTCACAGATGGATTTGCAGAACGATGTGCTGGTTTACAAAGAGAGTGAACTTCACAGACCTGGTTCAATCCAGGCTCGTAAACTTAAACGCAATGCTAAAACTTTTGTGATGGCTGATATCGATGTTTCTGAATATGGAATGTTGGCTCCTGAAAAGATTACTTTAAAAGGTAAAGGTGAAATCTCGGTTGAAGGTTTCTTGTTCCTGCCACCTGGAGCTGACAAGTTTGGCAATCACCCAACAATTATTGAAATGCATGGCGGACCGTACTCACGGTATGGTAATTATTGGACAACCCGCTATCCATGGCATGTCCTTTCACACAACGGTTATGCAGTATTTATTGCCAACCCTCGTGGTGGAACTGCTTATGGCGAAGAATTCCTGCGCGGTGTTTATCGTAACTTTGGAACCGATGACTTTGATGACCTGATGGAAGCAACCGATGACCTGTGTGAGCAAGGAATCGCAGACAAGGACAGACTTGGCTTTACCGGTTACAGCTATGGTGGCCTATCAACAAACAATGTGATTTCCAGAACAGACAAATTCAAAGCGGCAGTCTCAATCGCCGGTATTTTTAACTATGTAAGTGCGATGGGACAGAACAACTCACAGTTGTTCATCGATTCCTATAAGCAACCATGGGCTGGTGATCTTGAATTGATGTGGCAGCATTCTCCAGCAAGCAGAGCTGCTGCAATAGTGACTCCGACATTGGTGATGCATGGCACAGAAGATGAACCTGTTGATTGCAGACAGAGTATCGAGTTATTCAGTTATATGCAGATGAACGGCACTGACAGCAGGCTCGTTCTATATCCTGGCGAAGGTCACGGAATCAACAAGCCGAGCCACATGGTCGACTATGAAACTCGCGAGCTGAATTGGTTCAACTACTATATCCTTGGCGATGAAACAGCAGACGGTGGTAACACAGCTGTCCCAGTTGAGGTTACTGAATGATCCTGATTCTGATGTTACTTCTGGCACTGCCACTGACTGCTTCAGAAGCGGTGCCAGACTCAAGTCCTGAAGTTCGAGATCCATTATTTGAAATCATATTTGATTTTGCCGATGGTGATTCTATAGGCATGTGGACTGGTGAAGAGCTAAGAGAGAGAATTGTAGTAACTGGCAGGGAAAGCAAGATGCCAATACAGTTCCTCGAGTATATAGAGCGACTGAAGTTGCATCCGTCAGATGCACCAGTTCGTGAAGGCTACAAGTCATACAGGCAATGGCGAATTGTGATCACTGGAAAACTGAATATGCCTTTGCCATACTCAATACTTGGTTATCACCCTGGAACCATGCACATGAGCAAAGAGCTTGTGTTGACTGAATGGCACCTGGGAAGCCCAAATTTGTATATTCCCAATGAAGAGGGAACATACAAGATCAGATGCGAAGATTTGACAGTTTTCAGAATTGATGAAGGTTTTGTTGCTCTCGATGTGGATAGTTGGGTGGACAGGCTTTTAGGCAAGCTGCTGGACGATACCTGGAGCACCGGTTTTATGCTTGGCAGAGCCGAAGGCCAGCGAGTTGTTATTGCCCAGGGATACAGTAGAAGCATGAGACCGATATTTGGAGAATTTAATCCCAAAACTGATAAAGTTTTAACTCATGGCCGATCTCTGGCCAGAGGCTTAAGCACCTATGTCAGAAAATGGTCCAACCCTGATGAAGTTGAGAATGTAGTGTGGGGTGTGAAATTTTAGTTTGCTCCACTACCAGTAAGGACAACTGAAACAGTTCTCATAAGAATCGATAAATCTGTGCGCAAACTGATTCTGCCAATGTATTTTCGATCCAGATATACTTTTTTACGAACTGATTCCAAATCTGTGTCATAACCATTCTCAATTTGAGCAAGTCCAGTGATGCCTGGGCGAACCAGAAGTCTGTCATTATACATGTGAACGTCTTGTTGAAGTTTCCTGATAAAACAAAGTCTTTCCGGTCTCGGTCCAACTACACTCATATCACCATTCAGAACATTCCAGAACTGAGGCAGCTCATCAATCCTGCTTTTGCGAAGGAAACGACCCAATCTGGTTATTCTCATGTCATTTGGAGTTGCCCACTGTGGGCCATTTTTTTCAGCATCGATATGCATCGTGCGAAGTTTCCAGACCAGGAAGGGACGGCCAGGGATGATAACTTTTCGACGGTTACTTCCTGGAGCACCTGAGCGCCCTTGGCGTCGATTTTGCCCAATTCTGGTTTGTGTGTAGAAAATCGGCCCTTTGGAATCGAGTTTTATGAGAATTGCAATAATTGGTAAAAATAGAGCGAACCCAAGTAAAACCAGGATGGAAATCGACAAATCGAGTACTCTTTGTGATGTTTGAGTATAATCGGTGTTATAATTATGTATAGAATCGTTTTGATACTGTTTTACAAGCAGATTATTATAATCTGCTGAAACAGCTTCTTTTTGCATATGCGTTATTAAATCCTTTAACATCCCGGCACCCCTGGTTTGTGTTTTCCAACTTGCTTGTACGGGGGTTGTTTGACCTATCACTTTAATCTTACATAGTTTAATATTAAAAGTTATATTTGCCACATGAAAAAACTATTAATTGCAGTTGATGTCGATGGCACACTCATCGACACTGAATTTGAGGATGTTATCAGGCCTCCAGTTGCGGGTGCTATTAAGCGAGTCCGCGATGCTGGTCATGTTTTAGCGCTCTGCACTGGGCGCAATAGCAGAAGTGCGGCACATGTCGTAAAGTCTGCAAATGGGTCTTTAGAAGGCGTCCCGATGATTTTATTGAATGGTGCAGTTGTCCATGGGGGCGAATTATCCGGGACAATCAGGCATGCTGGCCTTGATAAACAAACACAGAAAGTTGTAGTTGAACTTTTTCACAAGCACAAAGTTAAGCCGATGCTTTTTGGCGGCGACGATCAGGGCGGTTGGCTGATTCATGAAAAAATGGGAGCCAACACCGTCCTGCAGCGCTATCTTGACCGTCGGCGCGACATGATTGGTCAGATGAACGAAGTTGAAAATTTGATTGCGGAACTTCCTGAGGCTGTTCTGGGTATCGGATCAATTGATACTCGGGAAAAAGTTGAGCCGTTGGAACTTGAATTAGGTAATGTGCTTGGCGATAAAGTGCATCTGGTTAAAACTCAGGCAATGATGGATAAAAAAACGTATCTATGGTTGGAAGTTTATCCACCGGATTGTGGCAAGGGAAGCGGCTTGAGATTATTGGCCGATTCTCTAGGATTTGAAAAAGAGCAGATTGTTGCAATTGGAGATAATTTTAACGACCTTGATATGTTTGAAGCTGCCGGTCATACTGTGGCAATGGGCAATGCTCCCCATTCTGTTCAGGAAGTGGCAGGCAGAGTTGCGCCAACCGTTCAGGAAAATGGAGCAGCAACCATTTTGGATGAAATTACAAACGGCCAGTACCCGATTTGGAGTGACAATGACACCGAGTGATTGGGATAGCAGACCAGAAGATGAGGCTTTTCGCGAGATCGGTTATGCCTTTGTCGATCTGATGGCAGAATACATGAAAGGTCTTGAGGGACGTAGAGTCTACGGCCCTGTTTCACCTGCCGGCCTGGATAGCCTGTTCAACGAGGATCTCCCGGAAGACAGTCAGGGTTGGGATCAGCTGATTGATGAATGCAGATCAAAGATTTTTCCAAATAGTATGGCAATAGGTAGTCGTCGATATTTTGGCATGATGAATCCTGCACCATTGCCAATTGCAATTTTTGCCGATGCCTTATGCAGCGCAATGAATCAGAATGCAGCTTCGTGGCGACATGCACCAGCTGCAACAGCAGTTGAGAAAAGAGTTGTCCGCTGGTTCTGTGATCTGTTTGGTTTGGGGGATGAGTCTTTTGGAACGCTTGTCCCTGGTGGCTCGTTTGCAAACATCACCGGATTGAAACTGGCGCTGAACAAGTCGCTGGACAGGGACATCGGAACCTGGGATGAAAGTAATAGTCCACACTTTGCCGAGATGGCAAAACTACGAATTTACGTTTCAGATCAGGCTCACTACAGTTTCAGAAAAGCTGTTGATATACTTGGGTTGTGTCATGGCCAGTTGAATAAACTTCCAGTTGATCATCTATATAGAATCGATGTTGAAAAGCTGGAAAATGCAATCAAAGAAGATATTGCAAATGGTTTGAAGCCTTGTTGCATTGTAGGAATTGCTGGAACAACAAACACTGGCAGTATCGATAAACTGGATCTGCTTGCTGACCTGTCGGAGAAATATAACTGTTGGTATCATGTTGACGCAGCATATGGTGGGGCAGTGATGTTGAGCGATAAATATCGACATATGCTTGACGGAATTCAACGCGCTGACTCAATTACCGTTGATCCTCACAAATGGTTCTACACACCATTTGAAGCTGGCGGAATCCTGGTTAAAGATGGCGATTTTCTGCGTAAAGGCTTTTTGGTCAGGCCTGAATACTATATGGAAAAATCGGAAGCTGATGAGCGATCATTTCACCATGGGGACAAGGTTAATTTTTTCCAGTATGGTATCAGCGGTAGCCGCAGGTTCAATGCTCTGAAACTGTGGATGACTATGAAAATGGTTGGCAGAAACAAGTATGCTGAATGGATTGAAAAAGACATTGAATTGGCCAGGGTTCTGGCTGGTTTGTTGCAGCAAACCGATGAGTTTGAACTGACTGGACCAAATACTTTGGGAATTTGTACTTTCCGATGGGTCCCGGACAGCAGTTTGAGTGATGAAGATATTGACCAGCTTAATCGTGACCTGCAAACTGTTGTTGAACGCGAGGGCGATGCCTGGTTCAGCCATACAACTTTGCAGGGGCAAGTTACCTTGCGGGTAAATGTTGAGAACAGGCATATGGAACGGTCGGATATTTTACGATTGCTCAATGTGTTGAAAAAAACGGCTCGAAAATTAAAAGGATGAATCGATGAAGAAGTTTGCTCTTGTTTTGTTAATGTTATGTCTTGCCGCAAACGCATACGCGTTTAAAGAATCGTCAACAGTTGTAACTGTATCTGCAGTTGAAGACACAGTTTTTGCATCGGTTGGTAGCAAGGTTTCTCTGGAAATCAAATTTATCTGCGATGAGCACTGGCATCTGTATGCACCAGGTGATCCAGTTTATTATGGCATCAATGTTGCCGGTGTAGATTCGCTGCCACTTGCAGTTGCAAAAATTCACTATCCGGAACCACACGATGGCATGTTCCTTGGCGAAAAAGTAAAACTTTATGAAGGCGAAAACGTGATAACATTGACTGGCGTGTTGATGTCGATGCCAACTGAACCGCTAACTGTAGAACTTGAGCTTCAGGCCTGCGATGATAAATCATGTCTTCCCCCTTCGTTTGTACCCGTCAACTTCACAGTGGTAAAAAAATAATGTCACATATTCTTTCAATTGAAGATCACCAGAGAACCAGAGAAATGCTGGTCACAATGATTGAAGCAATGGGGCACACAGCTGAAACTGCTGATGATGGCCAAAGTGGAGTAGAGGCTGCCAAAGCAGGTAAGTTTGACTTGATTCTGATGGATATTGTGATGCCGGGGATTGACGGTCATGAAGCAGCCAGACAAATTCGTAGCGCTGGGATTGAGCAGCCAATTATTGCAGTTACCGCAGATGCAATGACTGGTGCGCGCGAGAAGTGTCTTGA
>JABIBH010000321.1 GCA_018652925.1 bacterium
AGCAGTAAACAACAATTGTTTTGTCTGTTGGTAAATTTTCCAACATCTCGTCGGCGCCTAAACTAGCATATGGAGTAAACTGGAATGCTCCAGGGATATGACCAGGAACACCATAATCGCCGGTTCCTTCATAATCTGCCAGACCAAAGTAGTTGACTACAAAGTAGTCATCCAGGTTGTCCATGATTGCAGAATATGCAATACCCTGAAAACCAGCAGCCAGCATAACAGCAACTCTGTCTGCAACAACTGTAGTTGCATTTTCTGTAAGAACAGGGAAATCATTAACAACAAGATCGCCATTGTTGTTTGTTAGTTCAGGAACAAGCAGCGCATCATCAACCATTGTAGTTGTTGCCCAATTTGTACCAGTTACTAGTGAACTCCATGCACTCATACCCCATAAAAGGCTTTGAACCTCTTCGTAGCCCATCATCTCCATAGCAATTTTAATATGACCAGCAGATTGACCTGTGTAGCAAGCAACTACATAAGGTTTATCCGATGGAATTGTATTTGCAAGATCGCCAAGGATAGTACCAAAAGTTGAGTGATAAGCACCAGGAATGTGACCATTCATGTAATCGGCTTCACCACGGATATCGATAACCGTATAATCATCAAGGTTATCAAATACTGTTTGCGCGCTAACAACACCAGGGCAATCAGCGCTGTCATTTACATATTCAATAGCAGCGTCAACCATTACTTCAAATGCTGTGTCGCCAGTTGGCGTGGTTGTATCGTCTGAACAACCCCAGAATCCCATCATCGCTACCAGCATTATTGCCAGCCATGATAATCTTTTTAACATCTCTGTCTCCTTTTTTGGCTTTTCAGCCTTTGTTTTGCTGACTATACCATCAGCGCACTAATTACGAATCTCGCGTTCTAGCGAGGTAAACTTCCTTCTATTACTATGCCAACGTTGGCATCGTAGTCTGGTAATCGATTCATCATATCGTCATACAAATCAGTTTCTCTAAGCAGAAACTCTGTTGATTGATGACAGGAGAATGAACAGGTATGACCTGACTCAACATGTGTTTGTGGAGTATTCAGCAAAACATTATGTGGTGAAGCATATTTCCATGTAGGCTCCTCCAGATAATCTGGAAGATCCAGTCCCCAATCTGAATATGTTCCCGGATCAACTGGAATATGCCTTACAACCACGATGTCATATTCAGTACGATATGGAGATGGATTGTTAGCAATTTTGAACTGGATTACACTTGGATCGATATCAAACTTGCTGTTGCCATCAGGATCCAGGTTATGACAGTTAGTACAGTTTTTATATGGTTGCGAGTGGCAAACATTACACTGCAGATTTGATCCAAACCCATCAACATGAGCTGTATGGAAATCGTTATCCCAGTTGGTATCAATACCTGCACCGTGGCAATTTTCACATCGTGGCATATTTGTAACTTCATACCTGTGTTCATAGTGATTATCTGCTGTATGCGATGGGTCACCATGAATTTCTTCCCTTGAGTGACAGTCTTCGCATTTTTGGCCGGCACTACGATGAAGATCTGGTACATTGCCTTCAAGTTCGCCTTTGTAATCAATACCAATACGGCTACCGTGACAAGCAGTACACTGCTCATTCATGTCTGGTGAAGCGCGGAAACGGTGTGAGTAGTAAGAGCCAATTTTTGGGAATCCACCACCAACACTATTTGGTCTTGAGACGTGACACTGGCCACAAGTTGTGTGACAGCCACCACATTTTCCAGCAAACTTGTCTTCAAATCCAGAGCCTTCAAATACACAGTCGCCTCTGGTTTCGATAAGTTTCTTTTCGCCCCACAATTTGGTATGAAGGCTGAATCTGTTTGCGTCAACATCGCTCTGGTGACAACCTTGACAGGCAGGGATTTCACCTTCAGCATTGAAGGCACTTGGATCTCTGACCATATCGGTGTGAGCATCTTCCATGCTGGTGAATGTGTAGTCTGCTTTTCCTCCATGACAACTCTGACAACTACTTTGCCCGTGAGTTGAATTCAGAAAACGATCACCGTTACTACCAGTGATGATAACCTTTTCCCAAGCTAACAGCTCGGGTACGTCGCCGCCTCAGCCATCGCCCTTGAATGTAACAGTAACCTTTGCGCCTTCTTCGCCAAGAGCCTCCTGAAGCATTTCTTCACTGGAGTGACAATCAAGGCAAGTCTGGTCGCCGACAATGTCTATCGGTCCGTTTGAAGTGTCATTATCACAGCCGACAAATAATATCAAAGTCGATATTATCAGAACCGGCAGGAACAGCAATTTTTTCATACTAACCCTCTCTC
>JABIBH010000322.1 GCA_018652925.1 bacterium
AGGAGTGTTGTGTTGGCACCAACCGATGTTGAATAAACATCGTTGAATGACTGGGAGCCGATAAAATCGATATTCACAAGCCCAGGATAAACTGCAGTACAGTTACCCAGAGTGCCATCGTAATCTGTAAAAGTGACACCGAGATAATTCTTCAACTCAGTATCAAAGAAGTAGTTGCTGCGACGTGTCATCAACAACAGATTTCCACCAGTTTCAAGATAGGAAAGTATTGGTGTCGATTGCCATTTAGCCAGGTCACCATTGTAGTTGTTGCCAACCCAGACAACAGCTGAGTAATTGCCAATCACATCGCCTGGAATTTCGCCATGACCGATTGGAGTAGGTAATGTCGATGGATATCCGCCAACTGGAGTTCCAAAACAATCCCAGAAATCGAACCCAAGACTACCCCAGAAAACTTCAGCTTCATAGGCGTTATAGATATCGGGGTCATAGGTTCCCCAGTCTACACCGTTGACAACCAGGATGCCGCTATCAAATGAAGGATTGGTTACTGTTGTCTCAACCTGTTTCAAAATCCAGCCATCGGGGTCAACCTGAACACTGGCTACTGTGCCATTGACTGTGAGGTTGTAGCTTTCAAGCACAAGGCTGTTGTCGATTACAAAATCGGTAGTTTCAACATCAGTTGTAACTCGTAAAGTTATCGGCATGTGGAACAATCCGGTGTTTGTCTGAACCTGCTCAATCTGAACAGTCAACTCATTGCCTGCTTGTCCCCAACCACTACTGTAGATTGGAAAATATTCACCATAAATCCACTGTTGGAAGAAGTCATCGAGCTCAACTCCACTGCTCAACTCAATTACATCACGGAACTGTTCAGTAGTTGCACTGCTGTAAATATATTCAGCTCTGTAATCGGCTAAGCCCTGGAAAAAAGCATCGTCGCCAAGAACCCCACGCAGCATATGCACAACCCACGATGCCTTGTTGTAGCTCAAGTTTGAATTAAAGATGCTCCAAAAATCGTTGGGATCTTCAACAAAAATTGTACCTTCGCCCATGTAAGCAGCGCCATCCATGTAAGCCATATAGGTTGACCAACCTTCAGCGTGCTCAATCCAGTATGCCTCACTCCAGGTCGCAAAACCTTCGTTCAACCAGATGTGACCAAAGTCAGCGCAGGTAATCATGTCACCCCACCATTGATGACCAAGTTCGTGAGAAATCAGATCCTCACTCCAGCCACCAAGACTTGTGAGAGTCTGGTGTTCCATACCGCCGCCCCAGGTAAATTCTGCGTGACCATATTTTTCATCGATGAATGGGTACTCGCCAAAACCTTCAGCAAATCGAGCCATCATCGCAGGAACCAGGGAGTAAGTGTATTGCACACTGCTGAAGTGATCAGGATAGACAAAGTACTGGAGTTCCATAGCTTCTCCACCAGCTTGCGGAGTGTACCAGTCGGAAAATACGGTATATGGATAAATTGCAAGCGACACGAGATAAGTCACACAAGGATAGTTGTGGTGCCACGTAAATGTACGAGTAGCGCCGTTATCAACATCTGAAACCAACAAGCCTTGACTTGCAACAATCAGATTATCAGGAACTGTTACAACGATATCAATCGAGTCAGCTTTATCAGTATTTATATCTTTGCATGGCCACCAGGTGCGCGCGCCATAAGGCTCACTCAGGGTCCAGATCATATCCTGACCGGCATAGCTGTCCCAACCAAAATAACTGCCTGCAGGATTACCGTGATAAGTAACAGCGACGGTAAACTCTTGGCCTACTGTGTATGTTGCATCCAAATCCACAGTCAGCAGATCACCGGCTCTTGTAAATGTTGTGGAAGCACCATTTGCCTGACAAGAATCAACAATCATGTTCGATTTCAAATCAAGATCCATTGTCGCGATATCGTTTCCAATTACAGTGGCAGTAGCTGTCACAATACCGGAAAGCTGGCTTGTAGAAGGAGACAAAGTCAGATTAAGACCATAGTAAGTCACATCGTACTGATCCTGATTTACAGTCCGCTGTTGAAAAGCCTTATCTGCAGAACTAGCAATTCTGGTTTTCAGGGCAGCTTCTTCAGTCCTGTGCTTAAGAGCGCGATTAATATCATCGTCAAGCTGAGTGGCCATAACTGGCAAGGCAATCAGCAGAACAAAAAGCAGGGCAAAGTTACGCATGGGTACTCCTGTGAGAATTTATGAATGGCGGGATGTCGATATGATTATACACCAAAATTGTAACAATTACCACTTTGCCGTGAAACAAAGACTACTGAGTGATCAATTCAATAACCACGGTCAATATTCAGACGAAGGTTACTTACGATGCGACCAAATTCGGAATCGTGTAATGACAAACCATCCAGCACCAATGACGATCAGCACTGGTGATATAAGATTTGGTTCATCCAATGTGTAACCCACAACAATCATGACGACGACTCCTATCGCAACGATTATTGCCGATAGAATCGAATGTCTCTTCAGTTTCTTCATGGTATCCATGTCTCACCTTTCAACGAACTAAAACAATTTTCCTGACGTCTCCGAAATCACCTGCTGTCATCCGCAAAATATATGTTCCTGAGGACAGATTCCGACCACTGGCATCCGTCCCATTCCAGACCAGCTCGTAACGCCCCGGAGGAATAACCGACCCAGTAT
>JABIBH010000026.1 GCA_018652925.1 bacterium
AGCTAATAGGTTAGCTAATCCATCTACATTTAATTTTACTGGCGATATCCAATTAACACAAGAAGTAATATTTGTAGGACAAGGTGAACGGATTGAATTTCCTACTACATTATCCAACGCATTCATTTCTAATAAAGATGAAGTAATTGATGTTCAGACAGATGACGAGCTGTTAGTTAACCGTGTTAGAAATGACATTGGTGCTAAGAAAATGCAGATAGCAACATTGTTAGATGCTGTACCTGTTATGCCAGTTGGGTCTGTTGTTCCTGAATAATCTGCTCCGTCGTTTCCATATGCATCGTTGCAACCAAAAGTGGCTGCAGTGCTATTTGCAGAGAATCCGTTGGCAAAAGAAACGCCACCTGTATTGAATGCAGCCAGGTTGTTATCAAATGCAGGATCACATCCTGAGTTATGGAAACCAGCACCACCACTACCAGCATAGTTGCCGGCAACAGTATTGCCAGTGACATTTACAATGCCACAGTTGGTCAATGAAACTCCACCAAAGTAGACTGCACTATTGTCAACAAATTGGTTGTCAAGCAGATCAACCACTGGGCTTCCAGTGAACATTACAGCAGAGCCGGCGTGTGAGGAGTTACCGGAAATCAGTGCACCACTCATATATGAATTTCCAGCACTGTAAATACCGCCACCATTTGAAAATACAGCAGTAGGATCATTGAAGTTTCCGTTGATTTCTCCACCTGTGATTGACAGTTCAGTCCCAACACCACTCCAGATGCCACAACCAGCAGTATAAGCACTGTTATTTGAGACAGTACAATCTGTCATTGTCAGAACTGTTGATCCGAGATGGTTTTCTGTATAAATACCGCCACCACTATCAAGATCGATATGGCCAGTTACAGTACAGTTGGTCATACTGACATCGGCATCACGAATTGCAAGACCACCACCAAGGAAAGAGCTGGTCAAGTTGTCTGTGTTGATGATGTTGTCGTAGATGTCACAATCCGTCAATGTCGGTGCGCCTCCATAAATATATAGACCAGCAGCTTCATTAGCTGTGTTACCATAAATATCTACATTTTCCAGAATCGCATTAGAATTATTAAGAATTGCGCCACCACCGGAACCGTGTGAGGTAACGTCGCCTACTGAACAACCTGTAATCTGAATGTTACGCAAAGTTGGTGATGTCTGATTGAGAACCAATCCGCCACCATATTTTCCATCAACAGGAATTCCAGAGAAATTTTGGCCACCGCCACCAATAAGTTTGAAGCCATCAATAATTGTTCCGTTTCCAACTCCACTTTCAAACAGCATAGCAGCGTTTGCAGCAGTGGCTTGAATTACAGTAGGGTTGTTGATTGGATCACGAGATGTGAACGATGCATCCCAACCACCAAGAACAGGCATCTCTGTATTGAGGAAAGTAATTGGGCCATCCAGAACCGTAGTTCCTGCAACAGCAACTGTGTCACCTGCCGATGCAGAGTTAACAGCATCGAACATAGTTGGTAACTCATCTGGAATTATATGAAAACTATCACCAAGTGCCTTCAGCAAGTTTATTCTACCTGCACCAAGTTGGCCTACGTAAGTTGGATTTTCAGCATCGATATTGTCACAGTTATCAAGTAACAAATTTGTAATCTGAGTTCTGTTATATGCAGGGTATGCAGACCAGAGCAGTCCCAGTGCTCCACAAGTAATTGGAGAGGAGAAAGAAGTTCCCTGGACCGATGCATAAGTATGAGTTCCCGCAGCCTGGTTCCAGGCAGTTGTATAAATAGCAACGCCAGGAGCAGATACTTCAACCCAGTTGCCATAGTTGGAGAACGATGCTTTGGTATCGTCCTGAGTTGTTGCAGCAACACTGATAACACTTGCATGAGTACCAAGATATTCAGATGTGTCGTGGTTGTCGTTACCGGCAGCGTTGACAACAATTGCGCCCTGGGTCAAGGTGCAATATTGAACTGCATATGACAGGTAGCTACTTGATCCCCAGCTACAGTTGATGATTTTTGCACCATTTTGAGAAGCGTAAATCATACCAGCTGATGCAAAGTCCATGCGGACAACACCTTGAGTTTCACCGTTTGGAAGCCAACCAACCCTGACACCCATTACCTTGCAACCCCAGGCAACACCTGCAATGCCGGTACCGTTGTCAGTTGAAGCAGTTGAGCAGCCAGCACAGTTGGTTCCGTGCCCACCGTAATCCATAGGATCATTGTCAGTACCACTGACGTCTTCATCAGGATAACCAGTTACACCAGTTACAAAATCCCAGCCACGGAAGTCATCAATTTTTCCGTTGCCATCATCATCGACACCAGGCGTACCATTCCACTCTTCCCAGTTGATTTTGATGCTACCGTTAATATAGTTCGGGCCATCGCCACCAAGGTCAGGGTGCTGCCAATCGATACCAGAGTCAACAATTGCAATAATGACATTTGTGTCACCCATTGCATGGCCCCAGCCACCAACTGCACGGATATCTTTGCCGCCAGTATTCATGTTGCGTAAATACCACTGATTGGCTTGAACATCGTTAGGAAGGCCACGTTCTCTGTATACTCCTACCGGGAATACTTTGTCAACTTCAGGAAGGGCTTCGTAGGCCGCAATTACACTATCAAGTGAGTTGCGTTGGTTGAACACAATGTTCCAGTGAAGTCTGAAGTCAGGTGCACTGCGCTCAGGTTCACCTTTGAACCAGTCGTAAGTCCTGGACATTTCAGAAACATCATAGCGACTTATCATTGCATCAAGAGATGGAATATCGACGCTTATGCCTCTTTCATCTTGAAGGACTTCAGGAAAGACGTTGTCTTTCAAGACAATAATCAGGCGATCAGGTTCATTGCGGACGAAGTCATCGGCAAAAACAGAAGTAAATGCTAGTACTGAAAGTAGTAAAGCCAGAATGATGCGACTCATTTGTTATCCTCTCGTGAGTACACGGGTACCAGACCATAGTTGTATATAGTTGGCGGGGTATATATATATTATACTAAAGAATGACCTTTAATTCAATGCCATTTGGGAGGCACAACCTGAATATTCAGTTTATAGAACCTTACGACGGCGGCTCACATCGTTCATTTCGTGAAGGGTTGGAGCAGTATTCTGCTCATGAAATCACATCGATGACTCTTCCAGCACGATTCTGGAAGTGGCGTATGCGTGGCAGTGCCATGTTATTCGCCGATCAGATAAATGAGAAGAAACCAGATGTAGATCTGTTTATTGCAACTGATTATCTGAATGTTGCCGATATGAAAGGTATGCTCAATTCGCCATACCATAGGGTTCCGATACTTTTGTATATGCACGAGAATCAGCTTACATATCCGCTGTCTCCAGAAGAAGAGTTCGATTTTCATTTCGGTTTCACAAATATTTTGAGTTGTATCGCAGCGGACAAGGTTGTTTTCAACTCTGAATTTCACAGAAATCTGTTCCTGGAATCGATTCCTAAATATGTAGGGAAGATGCCGGAGAGTATTCCCAAAAACATTCAGCCCAGAATTGCAGAGAAGTCACTGTCATTGCCAGTAGGTATCGGGCGTAATCCAGGCCATACTCCTTTGCGAGAAGTTCCGTCTGAGCCAACAATTCTATGGAACCACCGATGGGAATTCGATAAACGACCTGAAATGTTTACTGCAGCAATTCTCAGGTTGCTGGACTCTGGTGTAAATTTGAAGGTTATGCTCCTGGGAGAGGAGCGCCAAAATGAAAAGAACTTTGCCCGACTGGCTGAGCGATTGGGACCAAATTTACTGCATAGCGGGTTTTTGCCATCGCGCGATGATTACAATAAATGTCTTGAGCAAGCAGATATAGTTGTCAGCTGTGCAGCTCAAGAGTATTTCGGGATTTCTGTTGCAGAGGCAATTCATGCCGGATGTTATCCAGTGTTGCCAAGTGAGCAGGTTTATCCGTCATTGTATGGTAACTGTACTGGCGCACATTTGTACGATGGTGAAGATGGGCTCGTGAAGTTACTTCAGGAGTTGATTGCAGGAAAGCATCGGCACGATTGTCCTTTGCCTTTGCAGAGTGACAGTTATTGCTGGCAGAATCTGGCCCCAAGGTACGATAAGTTATTTGAAGAGATTGTCTGACAGGAGAACATAACTGGCGTAAATGCATATGAAAGTGTATTTATTTCAGACAACATCATTGCAGTTTTGATTTGAGGGAGACTCTGTGAACGAGAACCAGGAAAGCATACGTGACAACAAACGCCTGGAGCAGTTAGCAATAACATCCTGGGAGATGGAAAAGCATCAGCAGAAGCTGTCTAAATTAGACGGTTCTGGTGTGATGAGCTTGCGTTCCCATCGTGGTCTTCAAAATGAAGTCGAGCGTGTACGTGGAGTTGCTAAAGCCAGTCGCAGTAGAATCAAAATCGATGAAAATTCCGACGAAGCGATTCTGTTGATCCACGGCTCAACCGGTAGCCCTTCTGATCTTACTCAGCTCACAAATTATCTGTCTGATAAAGGGTATACTGTTTATTCAATGTTGCTTCCTGATCATGGCGTTGAAAATGTTACTTTGCCTACAACTCGCTGGAAATCGTGTCTGCATGAGGTTCAAACCCGATATAAAATTCTCAGTCAGGCAGTTCCCAGAGTTCATGTTATTGGTTTCAGCTTTGGTGCTTCGCTTGCTATTCACCTTGCAGATAAAACCAAACCTGCAAGTTTGACATTATTGGCTCCGGCTCTACATCCAAAAGTTTCCGCTTTCACTCGTTTGATGCTAACTCTGGGAGTTCACCACCTGCCGATGATGCGTCGCTGGTTTGGATGGAACCTTGAAGTTCTTGAAGCGATGGAAAAAGCACGGCGCAAAGTTGGAAAATTACGCATGCCTATTTATGGTGCTCACTGTGCCGATGACCAACGCATTGATGCTTCAAGCCTGCGCCACTTGCAACGCAAAGCCAGACATCGGGCAAACAGATTCCGCCTTTTCCCAGATGGTGGACATATGATTTTGCAAGCTCATGGCCGCAATGGTCTCAACCGTGAGATTCTGGAATTCATC
>JABIBH010000323.1 GCA_018652925.1 bacterium
CGTTCCGCAACTTGCAAGGCGATTGCGAGATTTTATCCCATCTGGAAGGTTTAAAAAAGCATCTACACGGGCAACATTGATTGCTCGAACTGAAACTGTAAACGCGCAGAGGGAATCAGCAATTGCAACGTATAGCGCAAACAGAGTGACAGAGGTGTTAGTTCTGGACGCACGTAAAGGCCCGACAGATATAGATTGTGAAACGTGGAACGGACAAATAGTATCACTTGAACAAGGGCAAAGGTTGGTGCAAGACGAACACCCGAATGGGACGAGGATGTTGATTGCGATGCCGCCTGAAATCGTGGAAGAATAAATATAAATAACAATTAAATAAAACGCTCGCACACGCGGGAATTAGGGTAAGTATACTGATTCCGGTATGCTTGCCCTTTTTTTATGCCCATATAGAATAAAATGTTTCACGTGAAACTTAACAGGGGGAAATAGTAATATGACGATTGAATATAAAAACTTTACAGTTGATTTGCAAAAGGGGTTCAAGGCCGCTGAGAAGGGCGAAGGGTCCGCAGTTATCGCACAGCTTAATGTTATCGACCTCGATGGTGACGTAACAATTCCCGGTGCGTTTGGCAAGCAAGATGTTAATTTGTTACCTGCACATGATCGCATGGCCCCACGATTGGGGAAGGGTGTTTTAACCGAGGAAGATAACCTTGCGATTGCATCGTTTAAATTTAATCTTGATGAAGATGCAAAGACCGCGAGGGAATGGTACAGCGCATTGAAGTTTGACATGGCAAATGGTGAGCCGTTGCAGGAATGGTCGTATGGGTTCAAGGTAGTCGATTCTGAGTTCGGAGAGTTCCAGGGCCAACAGGTACGGTTTTTAAAAACGCTTGAAGTGCATGAAATCAGTCCTGTTCTCCGAGGTGCAGGTCTTGGCACTGGAACACTTGCAATAAAAAGCGAAAAAATGACATTCAAAGAACAAACTGAAAAAGCGATCATGTCTCTTGATGATGTGGTTGCATTTATAGAACGCTCGAAATCCCTTGCCGATTTGAAAGCGAAAGATGGAAAATCATTGTCTGCTGATAAGGTTGAGGTTTTAAAATCGTTTGAGTCTTTACTTGAAAAGGCATTAAATGATTTGAAGGCCGTTATTGATTCAATGGGTAATGATGTCGTAAGCGGTGATGCTTTGCAGAGTCTTGTCAAGTATCAAAAGACGCTTCACACTTTCAAACATTTATTGAAAACGGGGTAATTATGAATGCACTACAGGAAGCACAAGCAAAATTAGTCGCAAAAAATGCGAAACTTGCAGAGGTTTACAAAGAGGCTGGCGACAGCGTTGATTTGTCCTTGGTTAAGAGTTCAGGCTTTGACCAGCTTAATGATACCAAGTCAAGGGTACAGCGTATCAACGAGATGGATGCAGAAATAAACGACATTGCGGTTGAGGTCGAAGGCTTGCAGTTAATTGCTAAATCAGCAAAGGACACGGCAGACAGGGAAAAGCTGTTTAATACTGCTGTCAATTCTGTTGTTCATCCAGATGCAAAAGGGCATGATGGATTGATAATCAATCCACGCACTGGTCAACCAGTTAATACAAAGTCAATCGGTCAGCAGTTTATTGAGTCTGCGGCCTTTAAAGATGGCGTTGCATGCAAGGAAAAGGAAGTTTCTCTTAACAGTAATCTTGAGTCTAAGACAACTTTTTCAACAACAGCAGGTTGGGCACCAGAGGATTTGCGAGTTGCCGGGTTCGTTCCTGATGCGCAAAGACCTGTTCAGGTCATGGTTGCTAATATAATTCCTAATATTCCAACGACACAGAGTTCTTATGTGTACATGGAAGAAACTACTTTTACGAATAACGCCGCTGAAACTGCCGAGGCTGGTACTTTCCCGGAAGCCGCACTTGCATTGACTGAACAGAGTGTAACTATCAGGAAAATTGCTGTCAATATTCCGGTTACTGATGAACAACTTGAGGACGTTGCCGGAATATCTGCATACCTTGACAGTCGTTTGAGATTCATGGTTGACCAGAGAAAAGACTTGCAGATTCTTGTTGGTAATGGAACCGCGCCAAATGTTAGAGGTATCAATAACATTGTTGGTATTCAAACACAGGCTTTAGGTGCAGACAACAGACCAGATGCAATATATAAGGCTATGGATTTGGTCAGGGTAACAGGTCAGGCTTTCCCAAGTGCTTATGTTACACATCCAAACGATTGGCAACCTATTAGATTGCTACAGACTGCGGATGGTGTTTATATTTGGGGTTCACCTTCTGACGCTGGCCCTGAACGAATTTGGGGATTGCCAGTAGTTCAGGCACAGGCACAGACAGAGGGAACAGGCCTCGTTGCTGATTTCCAGAATTACGTTATGATTGTCAACAGATCAGGTATTGACATAAAGATAACAAACAGCAATGAAGATGATTTCATTAATGGTATTCAGCGGATCAGGGCAACCGTAAGATTTGCACCAGTAATAACAAGGCCTGCCGCAGTTTGTCAGGTTACAGGTATATAAGCGATATTAACATTGCTTAGATTTCTTAATTGCTCCGGGGTCTAAAATCCTCGGAGCAGTTTTCACGTTTAAAACAATCAGGGGGTTTTATATGAGACTATTTCAAAAAAGACAATTGCCAATGACGCTTGTGTTGTTGCTTGTAATGTCTGCTATCACATTCGGTGCTGTTGGCCCTGGATTGAGACAGATATGGCGCGCAAAGGTAATTGGTGCGGCGGCAGGGGCAACGGGTAGTGTTTTGGCCGCTACTACAGACACAGGAGCAAGTCAGACGATCACAACAGGTATTTTGGCATTGCCAAGGCTTTCCAGAATATCCGCTTCTGTTTCAGGAGATCAGGCAGACGTTAGGGCTGAGTCTGTTGTTGTTACTGGTCAAGATGAAAACGGAACAACAATATCTGAAACGTTAACGGCATTTACAGTTAATGTTGCCGGAACTATTACAGGTGAGAAGGTATTTAAAAAGGTAACAAGTATTTTGTTGCCTGCGATGGATGGCACTGGTGTTGCGATAAGCCTTGCAACAGGTGGTTCACCAAGGGCCGCAGATACAAACGCCATTGCCGCTGCCAGGACGGATACGGGCGCAAGTGCTACGGTTACGACAGGCACAAGTATCAATTCTCTTTCTGAACCTCGGAATATAACAGTAACTTCCGGCGGAACGGCTGGTGATATACGGGCCGAATCGGTTGTGATTACTGGCACAAATGAACAGGATGCCAGTATTACAGAATCATTCTTACTGACTGTCAATTCTGCAACCACTGTAACGGGTACTAATATATTTAAGTCTGTAACCAGTATATTATATCCGGCAATGGACGGTACAGCCGCCACTATTGCAGTTGGTCACGGTGATTTGCTTGGTATTGGTAAGCGTTTGAAACGTAATACAATACGCAATGGGTATCTAAACAATGTACTTGAAGGCACGACACCGACTGTATTATTTGACGCTGATGATCTTGAGTCAAATACGGTAGACCTGGACAGTGCGCTTGATAGTACTCCGGTGATTTTTGAGTATATGGAAACACCTGAGTAAATTAATTGTCATTTTGGGAGTGGTCTTGGTTTACGCTTAGATCGCTCCTGATTGACTTATTGGAGGATAATACATGATTAAAAGAATATCTATATTGTTTGTTGCAATACTTTGTCTTTGCTCTGGTCTTTATGCAGGGCAAAATTTAAGTAACCGTGTCAATAAGTTTGGTCGCGCTCCGTCCGGCGTACAATCAACGGCAACAGATATATGGGATTTAGCAGACGCAACACCGACTCAATCAGTTTGGTTACCACCAGAAACCGCAAGAGTTCACGCTATTGTATCGAGTGACACAGGTGATGATGGAAGTCCTGCCGGATTAGGCGCACAGACAATACGTGTTTATGGTTTAACTGCATGGACTGAGCTTGAAACGTCAGAAGATGTTATATTGGACGGCACCACGCCAGTTAACACAACAAATTCTTATGTGATTATAAATAGAATGAAGGTATTGACAACCGGTGCAAGTAATTCTGCAATAAATATTGGTAATATAAAAGCTACTGCTGCCGTAAATGGAACTATTACCGCACAGATAAACGCCGGAGAAGGCCAAACGCAGATGGCAATTTATGGAATACCTTCTACTCAGGACATGGTTATGGATTGTTGGTATGGAACTGTGAACAAGGCCCAAGGTGCCGCTGCATCAATCAACTTTTCTTTTACGATAAACGACCCTGTTAATTTTGGAACTAATACCGCTTTTGTTGTTAAAAACACAAGAGGGTTGCAATCAACAGGTAAATCTGCAGACCAGTGGTTTTGGCCGGAGGGGTTTTTAGTTGAAGGCCCAGCAATTATAAAAATACAAGGGCTTGCAAACACTAACGATGTTGAAGGTTCTGCCGGTTTTAACGGTAGATTACAAAGCAAATAATTAATTTTCTAACATTTGTGGGGAAAATCCATGATTGCAAAACAAAGAATATATTTAGATAAGACAGGTAAAAAGGTGTTGCCGTATGGCCATGCAGATTGTGCCACGTTGTTGGCTGGTATTGGCGACCAGATACCAGAGCCATTTGATAGTCAGTGTAAAGATGGCAAGGCACCGGGCAAGGAAGTTGTAAATGCACCGAAAGACCTTCCGGCAATTACTCCGGCAAAGCTGAAAGCGCAGGGCGAAGCGGCCACAAAGCATAGGAATACCAAGGAGGCCAAAGAACAAGACGAATCAGAACGTAAGGAAAAGGCCACCAAGGACGAAAACAAAGAAGCAGGGGCCGACGAAAACAAGGGAAGCGGTGTACAGATAAACGCAAAAAAGGACAAAGAGTAAAAGGGGTAATCTATGGCGTTAATTGATGCAACGGAAATGAGGACGCACGTTGAGACAGGGGTTGTTGATGCTGCATTGACAACCATAATCGACGGGGCAGATCAAGATATTATACAACGACACGGTGCGGTTGCTACTGAGGTTGATGATCTTCCGACTAAAGGCGTTGAGGATATATTTACATCCAGACCAATATTAACCATCACCTCCGTTGCTGAGACCATAGGAACTACCACGACAACCCTTGCCACAGATGACTATGAGCAAAGACATGGGCAACAGCTCCACAGGCTTGACACGGGTACGAATGGACGTCTGACATGGGGTGACAGGGTTAAAGTTACATACGTGCCGATTGATACGACTGAAAGGCGCAAAGTTGCGTTGATTGCATTGGTTAAGCTCTATCTTGCATTTAATGGTCTGAGTACCGAGCGCAAGGGCGATTTTTCGTCACAGGGATTAGATTACAATACAGAACGTGAAAAGATACTCAAAAGCCTTAATGCTCCAGGGAGTTTCTTTTAATGGGAACAAGCGGCTATATTCTCCGAGCTACGGTACAACGTAACACAACGTCAAGCAATGATGCACACGGGCACCCACTTGAGCCAACTTGGGGTCCGCATCTTACTCTTGACTGTTGGGTATATACTGGAAAGAAACAAAACGTTATTGACGGTGACAAGACCACAACGGTTGAGGTACTAAAGATATCATGGCGTGACGAGGACGTTACAGAGGCCGACAGGATTACCGGGATTACAGATCGCAATAGTGTGAGTAAATATTCAGATAATTATTTGATACGCAATAAATCATTCAGACATGACCATTTTGAGGCAGAACTTTGGGTGGCGGCATCGTGAGACCACCAAAATTCAGAATAACGAAGGTGGCATGTTGTTATACTTGTATTCATTCTGAACACGGAGAAAATGTTAGTTGTAAATATCATCCAACCGATTCCTATAGCATCGGTTTTCCGATAGGTTATGGGGTTTTATTACTATGGTATTTAAGTGATTTTCTGTAAGGGTTTTATTGGCTTGGTGATACGATGCAGAAAGAAATAATAAAAAAATTATATTTA
>JABIBH010000324.1 GCA_018652925.1 bacterium
CAATCACTAAATCGGCTTTGGCAAAAAGCTCGACTGCGCATGCTGCTGTCTGGTGGATTTGCTGCTGTGTCGATGTTTTTGTTTGTTGTTGCTGGAGCAGCATTGCATCTCGGAGTCAGAAGTACTGTACCGATAGCGGTCAAACTTTTTGTCGATCTGCTGCTTGTTGCTGTACTTCTAAAACTGCTTTTCTACTTCCTGATTCAACCACTTAACTCAGTTCGTTCTCTAAAGAAATTCTGTTCAGAGCTGGAACAAAAAGGTGAGTTCTCAAATCAGATGAGTGCTGCTGAGGAAGTACTTCGTCAGCCAGACAGATGGTATGGAAAAGGTCTGAACAGTGATTTGACCGACCGACTTTTACGCTCAGCCAAAAATGATATCGAAAATATTGATATAGACAGAATTTTACCGCTTCGTGCCGGTGTGAAATTGTTAGTTACTTCTTTTACAGGTCTTCTGATTGCGGCTTTGCTGATTGTAACAGCAGGTCAACAGTTGCAGGGTGGCCTTTTGCGAGTTGTCAATCCTGTCGACAATGAAAGCCTGCCGCCGGAAGTCAGTCTGTTTCTCGAAGAAAGTTTTATAACTATTGCGGTGGGGGAGTCCGTTGAAGTTGCAGTGCTTGATGCCGGTGAGTCCAGTAGCGGAGTTGAATGCAAGTATCGATACGGTGGCGGAGTCTGGAAAAGTATTGAAGCAACTTTTGATCAGAGGGAAGGTGTTTTTACCCGATACAAATGTAAATTGCCTGAGTTGACTGAACCTGTCGAATTTTATTTTACGCGCGACAGAATGAATAGCCAAACCGGTGCAGTCAGTATTACTTATCCGCCGTTGGTAAATTCTCTTTCCGGTATTGTTGTGCCACCTGCGTATACCGGGCTGCCTGAGTATGAATTGTTGCGAATGCCATCGTTCTTCAGTGTCCCTGAAATGAGTGAGATGAGGTTGACTGGACAGAGCAGTGAAGATCTTCAGGATGTGAAAGTTGTTACGAGTGATAATTTGAGTAGAGCTGTCAGTTTTGACGGGCAAGTGTTTACTGCAAACTGGAAAATCGAAAATCAGTTTACTTACGGCTTTGAATTGACTGACAGCAGTGGGACAGTCAGTGAAGAATCGATGCCGTGGCAGGTTGCAGTTATTCCAGATCAAAAACCATCGGTTTCCTTGATGACATTACCCAATGACGGGATTTTACCTGTCGACAATCAGGTTCTGGTTGAGATCAATGCTGTTGACGATTACGGAATTGCCGGTCTTTATCTACAGTTATCAACTGGTGATAACAAGTGGGAAAACGTACAACAAGTGCGCAAGGATAGTCTTGTTATCGACCTTTCCGAAGTAATGGTAATGCCTGGAGAGTCGATAAAAATGCGAGTGAAGGCTGTTGATAACAGACCATCACCAGCTGGAGTGGCATTTTCAAATGTAGCAGAATTCAGAATGCCAACAGCATCCGAACTGTTTTCCCTGGCAGAGGATCAACACGAGGAGTCAGACCAGCAACTCAAAGAGTTACGTGAGCAAAGTAAAATAAGCACAGAAGAACTTGAACGGATTGAACGGGAGTTGTTGAAAAATCCTGAAGTTGACTGGATGAAACGCCAGGAAATTGAGGATGTGTTGAATCGGCAGCAGATGATGCAACAGGAGATGACAAATATTGCGGATGAGTTGCAGCAGCAGATGGATGAAATGGTCGGCCGTGAGATGGCGTCGGAAGAATTGATGCAAAAACTTGAAAAGGTCAGTGAGTTGATGCAGCAGGTGCAGAGTCCTGAGTTGAAAAAGCTGCAGGAACAACTTGCAGAAGCGATGAAAGAGCTGAGTGACGAACAGATTAAACAAGCTGTGTCCGAGGCTGCTGAAAATCAGAAAGAGATGCTGGAAAAATTGGATAGAACTATTTCACTGCTGGAGCAGATGCAGCGCGAGCAGGAAATGGAGGCAATGATTTCACAGCTTGAGCAGATGATTCGGGAGCAGGAGGAGTTGTCTAACAACCCTGACTCGGAGAAACAGTCTGAACTTGCAGAGAAGATGGATGATCTTGCTGAGCAGATGGAAGAGGCTTTGCAGGAGCTGCAAGAGATGGATGAGGGTGAAAAATCACCATCTGATAAAGCGATGGAAGCTGCATTGGAAGAAGCGATGGAGCAACTTGAGAAGGGTAACCTGCAACAGGCAATGGAAGAAGCAAGCGAAGGTTCCTCTTCAGAATATACGGAAACACCCAGGCGTGAACTGGCAGCTCTTTATCATATTATGCTTGAGGGTCAGCAGGGAATGCAGATGTCGATGGATCAGTTTATCGCTGTATCATTGCGTCGACTTGCGTTTGATATCCTGGAAGTATCAAATCGACAGGAACAAATACTATTGGTAACTCCTGATGATTTGACTGATTTGCAGTTGAGTAATCTGGCGAGATCACAGCAGAGGCTTCTTGAAGCAACGGTGACAATGCGTGAACGACTTGGCCCTCTGTTGGGTACTTCTGTTGCATTGGCATCAAGGTTGCTTGGCATGCTGGATGATCTTTTGGATAAAATGGCTGATGTTGTGAGTAAACTTTCAGCGGGACAAAGTGGATCTGCTAGTCAGAGTGCAACAGATGCACTGCAGGGTTGCAATATAATAGTGATGGAACTGTTGACCAGCGCTCAGCAATCAAGTGGTGGAGGTGGCGGATCAATGCCTATGCCGTCGATGGGTGAACAGTTGCAACAAATGGCCAAACAGCAAGCCGGTTTGAACGGTATGGCTCAGCAGATGTTGAGTGAACAAACCAGAGCCGGAATGCAACGTTTGCAGGGAGAGCAACAGGGGCTTGCAGGTCAGATGCAGGAACTTGCCGATGAAAAAATATCGGCTGAAGATGATTTGCGGTTGCTTGGCGATCTTGACGAACTTGCCAAAGAGATGGAAAAAATTGCTGACGAAATTGCATCGGGAAATCTGAATGAAGATGTGTTGCGCAGGCAGGAAAGAATTTTGAGCAGAATGCTCGATGCAAAACATTCGGTTCATAAAAGAGATTATTCCAAGAAACGTGAAAGCAAGACCGCTGACCAACGATTCACTGATCAGCAAAACGGGGAATCTGTTCTGGATGACGAGGGTGCTGGAAGAGAGAGACGTTACAACCCACCTGCCGACGGTGTGCCACTTGAGTACAGGCCTCTTGTCAGAGAGTACTTTAAATCCCTGCAAAAACTTGAAGAGGGAGTGAAATGAGATATTTACTTCTACTTCTGATTCCTGTTTTTGCTTTTGCACAGTCTGAAGGCAAACGGATACCGTTTAATTTCCAGGACAAGCACCAGTTGCAGACCGTGGACAGGTTGTTAAGGCTTGAAAGTTATGGTCGGGCAGAAACTTTGCTCCAGCAGCTGGAAAAAACCGGTACAACACAGCTGGAAATACCGGTTCAATGGATAAAGTTGTGGCAGGGAACAGGGCGCGACAGTCTGGTTGTTGATCTGTTTACACAAATTCCACATAGGCAACAAACCCATCGTCTGTTGAGAGAGTTGGCAGAGTCGCATATGAAGTTGGGGAATATTGATGTTGCCAGGAAAATTGTTAACAGAGTGCTGCAAGGTGACGCCGGCAGAGTGAACTCTGCACAAGTGATGGTTCAGTTATGGCGTGATAGTGGGCATCCGCTTGAGGGTGTGGCTCTTTGTGATTTGTTGATGCAGGACGATCAGACATTTATGCGCAGGCAGAGGTCAATCTGTTTGATGCAGGCTGGCAATGTTGAAGAAGCGATTGCTGGGTTCAATGCAGAACTTGATCAGTATCCGCTTAATCTGGCGATAGTCAGAAAAGATCTGGCACAAGTTATGACAGATCCTGCTCACGCTGCAAAATCCTTACAGAAGCTTGGTCCAGAGAACTCATCACGGCTATTACTTGCCGATCTGCTACTGCAATCTGGGCAAACCAGACAGGCATTGAATGTAGTAGACGGTATGTTCTCAGATCGTGTAAAAGTGTCTCTGTTATATGGCTTCAGCACTCTGCTTGTTAGTGAACTGCGATTTGCTGATCAGGAGCTCCAACAAAACAATATCGATTGGCTACTGACAGTAACCGAAAAACTGTTTCACAGTGAAAGTCTGCCTTTGCCACAAAGAAAATCAGCGCTGAAATTGTTATCCGATGTCACTGTTGAGGCAGTGAAAACAGGGATGATAGATGGCCCTGTTGCAGTTCAGAGACTTGAATCGATCATGGAATTACTTCAGGAACATCGTGCTGGTGACAGTCAATATTTTGCCGTCTCGCTGGAGCTTGCAAGGTTCACTTGTGACCAGATGCATCAGCCTGAACGTGCAGTACAGCAGCTTGAGAGTATGCTTTCACACCCTGGAATAGGTGGCAAGGGAATGTCGACATGCAAAGTTGAATTGGGCCGATGCCTGATTGCCGCTGGCGACACAATAACTGCCAGACTTGAGCTGGCATATGTTGGCTCTTTCAGCAACGACAGAAACGCCGCAGGTTTGGCACACTTCATTCTAGCTAAACTTGATCTTGCACAAGGGCAATGGAAACAGTCCCAGGACAGACTTGCTGCAGTTGCAATACACAACCCGGGAGCTCCAATAGCCAACGACGCGCTGGACCTTGGTCTGTTGATAGCAGAAGAAATCGAGAACCCTGTTGGAGGTGTGGATCAATTGCAAGTTTATGCAAAAGCAGTTCTGGCCAACATGATTTCTGATACCGATGCCGAGATTGCAGCACTGCGTGAACTGATTGCCATCGCGGAAGATGCTGGGCCGGATGTTCAACAGTTTTTATTGGAGCGGGCAAAGTGGGAGCTAGCAAATCTGCTGCCAAATGAAGAAGCGTTACGACTTTGCAATCAGCTGGTCTTGAATTACCCTGACGGCAGATACCCAGCATCTGCACTGAATTACAGTGCTGAAATGTTGAGTGAAACTGGTGACTCCTCAGGAGCCAGGGCAAAGTGGGAGCAACTTATTTTACAATACCCTGACAACTTATATGCCAATGACGCACGATTGAAACTGGAGCAACTGCAATGAAAAAACTGATTCTAATTTTATTGTTAGCCCAGCCAGTTCTGGCTAATCAGTTGCTTGTGCCGATGGATCTTTCTCAATCGAACCATCTTAAGGCATACGGTTTTACTTTCGATATTTTAAACAACAACGGCACAGTTCATTGGATGTTGAATTACAGAGGTGGCAGCTTTATGACCGATGCCACTTCCAGAAATGAGCTGCAAGCCAGGCTTGCAGGAGTTGATTATGTAATAATCAGCGATGCAGAAGCAGAAGCTATTCGTGTTTTGGTTCAGCAGGAAAATATGGAAGAAGTTCTGCTGGAAAAACCGCCCAAGATTGCGGTCTATGCTCCACCAAATTTTCAGCCGTGGGACGATGCGGTAACTCTGGCATTGAATTACGCCGGCGTTTCCTATGATCTTGTTTTTGACAAAGAAGTGTTGCTTGGAAAACTGGATGATTATGACTGGCTTCACTTACACCACGAAGATTTTACAGGCCAGTATGGAAAGTTCTGGTTGTCGTTCCGTAATGCCCAATGGTACATAGAAAACCAGATGGAGGCTGAAGAGCTGGCTCAATCTCTTGGCTTTGATAAGGTCTGGAAGCTGAAGCACAACGTGGCACTGAAAATCCGTGATTATGTTGATGGTGGCGGTTTTATATTTGCCATGTGTAGCGCCACAGATACTATCGACCTTGCTCTTGCATATCTGGGGACCGACATCGCCCCGCAACAGTTTGATGGCGATGGTATAGATCCGGCAAGGGAACAGAAACGCAATGACAGCAGAACTTTTGCGTTTACTGATTTCACATTGATGACCAATCCAATGAAGTATGAATTTTCAACAATCGATACCAGTGATTATGCAAAACTCAGAGGTGCGCAGGCGGATTATTTTACGTTGTTTGATTTTTCGGCAAAGCAGGATCCTGTGCCGACGATGTTGACTCAATGTCATGTAAACGTGATTAACGGATTTATGGGGCAGACAACCGGATACAAAAAAGATTTACTGAAAAAGCATATCATAATTTTGGCTGAAGTTGAGGGCGCAAATGAAGTCCGATACATTCATGGCAAACTTGGCGATGGTACATTTACTTTTTATGGTGGCCATGATCCAGAGGATTACCAGCACAGGGTAGGGGATCCGCCAACTGATCTCGATTTACACAGAACTTCACCTGGCTACAGGCTGATTCTGAATAATATTCTGTTTCCAGCAGCTAAGAAGAAGAAGTTGAAGACCTAGCTGAATGTAACATCGGCAAGAACTTCACCAATACAACAACGGAAACTCCCAGCAACACAAAATCCCACCAATGATATTGCCCGACAGGAGCAAAAGGATCGGAATTGAGCATAATTGTAAAAGAAATTGTGTTGTAAACGCCGTGAGTAACTGTCGATGCCAGAATTGAGCCTGTTTTTTCATAAATGTAGCCCAGCAGAATGCCAACTCCGACTAATCCAAACAGGTACCACGGCTCCATGTGAATAATACCAAATGCAAGTGCAGAGATGATGATTGCTGGCCAACTGCCCCAGGTTCTGCGCAACGCCCGTTGCAGGAACCCTCTGAAAAGCAGCTCCTCAACAAACGGTACAGCAACTCCAACAGCCAGAAAAGCGATGATGATTTCTGGGGTTGTGGTTGGCATGCTGTCTGCCAGCGTTTGCAGGAAGAAGTCAGGCACACCCTTGATTCTGGAAGACAAGTCTGCAAGGAAAGCTGTAGGAGCTAATCCGGCAACAGCCAGTATGGCCGAGAGAATGAGATTGTGTTGAGAAGGTATCGGGCCAGATGTCCCTGCAGTAAATGGGATGCCTTGTAACCGCAGGATGGCACTTGTGGCAAAGACGACAACCAGTGAGCTCACTCCGACACCAGCAAACAGGTTCATGCCTGTCGGCAGTGTTGCCAGCTGCAATATGATATCAAATATTCCGAGCAGGAAAAACCAGAGCAGGAGGGCTTTGGTGGATTGTGGTTTGTTCATTTATTTGAGCCTTTCAAAATTGCTTATACTTGGCATACAACCTGCCAAAGGTTATGATGCTGTCAACAAGATTGAACTATAAATCCGCTGGAGGAACCGTGTCTACAGACAATCGCAAAATCAAAGCCGTTATTTTTGATCTCGATAACACTCTGACTGATTTTATGCTTGCCAAGCGCAATGCTATTCTTGCTGCTGCCGATGCCATGATCGATACCGGTTTGCAGATGGATCAGAAAACTGTTTACGATACTATTTTCAAGCTTTATGACGAAATCGGGATTGAGCATCAACGGGTTTTCAACAAGTTTTTGGAACAGGAAGTTGGAACAGTTGAGGACAAGGTTTTGGCTAGTGCTGTGTGTGCGTATCGTCGTGCGCGTGAGGCGGCACTTGTACCATATCCCCATGTCTTGTTGACTATTCATCGCCTGGTAAAAGACGGTTACAAGCTGGCAGTAGTCAGTGATGCGCCCAGGTTTGAGGCGTGGCTGAGACTAAGCTACCTGCGGTTGAATCACTTCTTTGATGTAGTGCTGGCTCATGATGATAC
>JABIBH010000325.1 GCA_018652925.1 bacterium
ACAATCCCCAATGGTGTGCCAGCCGGAACATTAAATCCCTGGAAAACTTCTGGAGTATTTGAACTCTCCCTGCTCTGCCCAAGCATCCAGTCTAAATCTTTGAACAATTCCCCAGTGCTTGTTCCACCGGGCCATTGTCCGATAAATTTGTTGGCATCTCCACCCTGAGCAATAATGGTTTCCAGAAACTCTTTTTTCATTCTGACAAAAGTATTTCCGTCTTCAAAATCCTGCTGAGTAGTTGAGTCTATCATCTGTTCTGGAACAAAGAATGCTCTTTGGATGTTCTTCCTGATATCGTCAAATCTAAAATTGATCAGGGTATTGATCACATCCTGAAACGGTGCTTGTAATTCACACATTCCCTGACCATCTGGTCTGTCGTCTGGATTGAATGATGTTGCTACATAGTTATTGCCTTTGAAGGGGAAAGGATTCCTGCCATACCTGACAAGCTCACCGTCTATACCCCCTATGATCGTTGCATAAAAATCACCCAACCCATCTCTCGGATACTGCCAATAATCAAAGCACTGCACCATCTCGTCTTCCTGAACAGTTGTGCCTTGATCGAAGTTCTCCCCGAAATATCTTTGTAAATTTACATCCATCATATTGTGCGCTGTTGCTCCCTCAACAAACGACCTGCGATCTTCCTTGATAAACCAATCCCCTCGATCAACCCGTTCCATCACTTCGGTCTTTGGAATGTAATATTCCTCAATAATCCAACGTGACTGTTCAATTCGATTAACATTAGGGTCTATATACAGAAAAGCCCTATCTATCACATCCAGCAATAAATCAGGGTCATAGTCTGTCTCGTAATAGCTCACCTTGAAGATTGCCATGCTATACTTCAGGAAGTGAGTCAACCATCTCGGCAGAACATCATCAATCACTTTCCAGACATCAGAGAAATAAAACTGAACCATTGCCTCTGCCAGTTTTGCTCTCTTCCATTCTTCCTGTGCTGCCCATACTGTTCCGACTTCCTGTAACATAGGTTGCATTGTCACAATCGGATTCATCTTACTGACTATCGATATCAGAAATGCCCTCACCGTGTTTACAGATTCCCTAGTCTTAGGCAGGAATATCCTTTCATCTTCAACTTCATCACCATCATTGGCGAAGACAGATTTATACTGCAAATCCCAATCTGCCATCAGGTCACGCATTTTCTCCGTTTGACCCCTAGCAGAATCGTACCTCTGCCTGATAACGTGCATTGCCTCTAATCGTGCGCCATCATCCATCCGGCGCACAATATTCTCTCGGTCACTGCGGAAGTATATCGTTCCTGTCTCGATATCTCCCTTAGTGACCAGAGGCAATGTCGTCTTACGTGCAGTATTCAGTTGCAGTATATCCTGTCTCGCCATGAGTTAATCCTTATGCTCGTTTAGGATCATGCCAAAGTTCAACCACTCCGACCTCTACCTCAAACGCAGCAGTCGTCGCTGAACCTGCTGCACCAAAAGGTTGCAGATACCATGAACACCCTGTACCGATAAAGACAGGAGGCAGTGATTTAATCATACCCCTGGCATTATTCAGACCTGTAGTTGCTGATACAGTGCTTGACATTCCGCCAGATGAATTTCGATACCCTCCAAAGGTGATCAGTATTTCGTCACCCACAACCGTACCGGCAACAGAACCGGCAGGTCTAACCTGCACAACACCAGCCTTCGCTTCTGAAGTTGCTGCCGCCAGAGTCAAGTCACCAAAGTAAACCTCAGAGACTGCCGTAGGTCTGGCATTGTTTGCTGTATCAGAATCAACAAACGTACTAGCCATCGTGATTTGCGTTCCGCCAGTGCTGTATCTATCCACAACATCAGTGTTTGCCTCAAAAAACAGACTGGTCGCACCATCAGCTACAGTCGGGATCAGTTTGATATACAATGGGGAAATAATTGTGTTTCGATTCGTGCTGCCAGTTGAAGAAGCAGTATTCACAATAGTCAAACACCCTTCAGTTGCAACAGCAATCGTATCATGCGCTCCCAGTTGAATAGCCGTTCCAAATGTGCTGTTTCCAACATAATATTTCCGTTGCCAGAAGTCGAACCCGTTGCTTAGCATCAGGTTTACGGGATCTAAATTACTCATAATATCTCTCCGCTTGAGATTGTTTACCCTGAGTATTTATGCAGGCTACCCAGACCGCCTTAAATCATTCCCAGATTTGCTGCTCTCCAAATAACGAGATCAACCGTTCGAATTTTGTCTCCTATCCTGTCAGAAAGTTTTTCGCACATTTCAAAAACATCGACTCCATATTGTTTTGCTATTCTGACCAGATGCCTATCCGGTTTGATGCAATCAACCCCTAGATTTTTTGCCAGATGGTATTTTGTAATATCTCCAATCCAAGGAAGTGATTTGCAAAATTCTATTTTATTTTCTGCATCTTGGTATTTTTTAAATAGTTTTTTTTGATTTTTAATCACTTCTTTAATTGCTCCGACTTTTCCTTTGTGTCCAAATACTTCTGATATATCTTTATGGTCACAAATTGCCTGCAAAATTCTTTTATAGATGATTTCAGCAATCTGGTTTTTCATCCCTGAATTGCAAACTACCCAAATAAACTGTAATACGAAATCTGCTGAATCTTTTGGCAATTCAATATCCTCTGACCAATCGATTTCTCCTGAGTAACCTCGATCAATAATTTCCTGTTTTAAATCAAGATATTTTTCTGGACTCATCTCATTCTTTCAGACTTTCGCCTCATGAATTGTTTCCGATTATCAGCAGTACGGCTTCCAATCGCGCCAGATTTCTTGCCCTTTCGTTTAGACTTGCCTGCCTTCTGCATGGATATCGCAATCGCTTCTCGCTTACTTTTCCCAGAGGCCATCAACTCTTTGATATTCGCATTGATCGCCTTCCGGTTTGCTCCCTCTCTAAGTGGCATTACTTCTTCCTGCTCGTTTTCTTTGTAGTTCTCTTGGCAACTTTTTTTATAGAATTAAGAGCTTTCTGTTTTTCAGTTACCATATTCTTTGCTTCCCTTACAGCAGACGACATTCTTTTCTTGTCAACTCTTATTTCTTCAGCATCAGCTAAAATTCTCGCGTCATCTTGCGCTCTCCATCTCCTTTGTTCAACAGATATGCTTCTGGCCATTTTACAACCTTGTTTGATTAATTAGTGGCATACTTACAATCGCATTTAGTCCAACGTTGTTTTCTTTTGCGCGGAGCCCAGTAAGAACCTGCGCCACCACACTTTTCACACTTTTCGAAATCCAGTTCCTTCTTCTTAAAAACATCAAACCCAACATGGTTTCCGGTAAATCCGACTCTCGGATTGATTGCACTCCCAGTCCATTGGTCCCTTGGGGGAAGTTCCTGATGAGAGTACCAATCGTCTACATTTCCTTTTGGTATTCCCATGTCTCCCCTGCCAGAATTCTTTTGTTCACTGCTTCAAGATCAATCGGAAGAGGCTTGCTATGCTCATAACCATAAAAACCAGTATGAAATGGTTCTATTACAGGGGCCTTCATCAAATTGGAGTACGGTGAAATCTTTGTTTTTATTCCTGCATGATGAAGGAAGCCCAACCACCATTCAGTATTGGCCCGTTGCCCTGGTTGTCTATCTGTATTCATATAGTCCATGCCGTAGCAATGAACCTCTTTAACTTTGGCCATGTAACAAAATGCCAGCATATACTGCAAAGTCTCAGTGAAATACGCCATTCTCGTAGCCAGCAATGCTTCTTCCAAAGGGAACGCAACTACTCTAGGCCACTCAGGATACTCCAGTGCAGAGAAGATTGGGATACCATCATTTCCTTCAAACAGGGAATAATACCAATCAACCTGCGGATGTTCATTCATGCACTCTGCTTTCATATCATCCATGTTCCAGCCCAGAGTGCATTTGCCAGGATGATAAAACCAGCCACCATTGACTGTCCAGATATCGTGAGGGAACGTTGTAAAGTCTGTTGTATGCTGAACAACGTCTTCCTTAATATTCCCAGGAACCCCAACAAACGATGCTCCTTTGGTTTGATGCTGTACGATGGAAGGTCCGTTAGCGACTATGCCAACGGACTTTTGATAATACTCCGCCAGGATTTCTTTCCAATCGTATAACGCCATTAAACGACATCCCTCACTTGTGACACATTGATGGTACACGCATCACTGGTATCCTGAATCGAATACAACGCACCAGCAGTATCAGGCATTCCCATAAATGGTACAGAAGCACTATTTGTACTATCGGAAGCAACCTCTGTTATGCCTACAGCAGTTGACCCAGTCAGCGCATTGGAGGCAACTATCAGATACGCACAGTCATCATTCAACCCAAGGTATCCACTGGCCAGACACTCATGGACAGGGATTAGGGCTGAGAAG
>JABIBH010000326.1 GCA_018652925.1 bacterium
AGATATATCCGCCATTGGCAACCACATTACCTGCACCGGTACGTCCCTCCCATTCAAACCAGGCCTCAACACCAGCAGTAACATCCATAGTTGTTGTCATGACTGTACTACCGTACAAATCGTAGATTACTATGCGAACTGCTCCGCTATTTGGTGCGTTAACTTTTATTGTTGTTGTTTCATTTCCAGCACGGAAAGGATTGGGATGATTGGCAATCGGTTTATCACTGCTGACTGCTGATGCAAGATAAAGATCGATGCTCTGTACGAGCTCAACCACTCCACTTGTCTCTGCAGCGAAGAAGCGCAGAACATGGTGTCCAGTCTGGTTCACTATTGCGCTACTTAAATCAAAAGTATCTTCATACAGAATTACAGGTTCAACACCTTCAACTCCATCGAACTCATACCAGACATCGGCAACTTCATAATCGCCGGTAGGAACAGGAGTCAGAGTTATACTACTGTTGAAACTTGTGTAGATTCCATCCAGGTATTCTCTGCTGACACCGTTGATTGTCAGTTCCGTTACTGGTGGACCATCAAGTTGTATCAGTTGCTCTGCCAATTCGAGATCGGTTACAAATGCTTCCAGCATTACGTCGGTTGCGCCAAATACATTTGCATTCAGGTTAACCAGTGCATAGCCGTTTTCATCTGTCATAACTGTGATTGATGAAACTGCAGCTGGGCCAAGAGAGGCGTCGCCGCTGGTAATTGAAACTGTAACTGGAACTCCAATAATCGGGTTACCGCTGCTATCAGTGACAAGTGCATTTGTTGCAACTGTGTCACCCGGGCGCAATGGATTACCATCGTTGACCGTTTCAAGTTCAACCATTGCAGGAATTGATGAAAGCACAGTGATAACAGTGCTTGTTACTTCACTGCCTGCGCCATCGGTTATGTAAAGTTGAATATCTTCTGCACGATCATATCGCTGTGATGCAAATGCTGCTACACCATCAAGAGTAGTCCCGACAGTGAAATCAAGATTACCCGCAGGGTCAAGCAACAGGTCTGGTCTTGGTGAACCGTCCCATGCATTGAGTGCAGAAATTGTGAATGACCTGTCGTCATTTGTAACAAGATGACCTGTAATTTCATCGGTTCTGGTAACAGTCATTGTCCAGGGTTGACCAGTGGTTACTGTGTCTGGAACTGCAACTGAAAAACCAACACCTTGAGGTACGACCTGAAGCAATCCACTGAGCGCGTGTCTGCCCTGATCGTCATTTATTTCAATGAATATTTCTTCACCAGCACCATAGGACTGGTCTGTAATTATAATTGAGCCGTCAGTAAGTGTAGCTTCAGTAACACCCAGAGTAACTGTTCCCTGACTCCAGTCCTGCTTCAGAGCTGTCATTGTGAAACTGTTCGACGCAACAACAGGCAAACCAGAATCCGGATTCACAAGCTGCACTGTCATCTGGAAAGTTGAAGGTGGCCCGGTTGTAACAACTGCAGGATCCGGTAACGTTATCTGATACAGAGCCTGGTTGAGAGGAATAGTAATGCTTCCAGTTTCAACTTCTGGTCTGGTTGTATCATCTACACTCAACAGTGCAGAGCCTTCGCCTTCAATAATTATATCAACAACACATCGACCATCAATAAACGGCGCATTATTATCATCAGGATTAACAAGTGCAATAGTTGCAGGCAACTCAACCGTCAGGTTCAGCTCGCCATTATTAATTGCTACTACATTGAGCCAGTTATCTACTGCAACCAATTCAACAGTGAACGGAATTCCCGATTGCTGAATATCAGGTGTATCGATACCGCCAGGAGGAATAATCTGAATTGCAGTTAATGCACCAGGCTGAATCAGACAGGTGTTACTGATTCCAGTGTTGTCATGTGTATCAACAATTTCAAACCAGCAGCTGCCTGCCTGTGAATAAGTTTGAGGAATTGTACAAACACCATCAACCAGCATTTGCTGAGTAATGCCAAGTGTTCCATCGCCGGGAAGTCCAGTTCCAGAATCAAATACTTCGATTGAAACAGGGCCGTCCATTGTGGTTACCGTGCTACCGGTATTTCCGTCTACAAGACGTACATCGATATCAAATATTTCACCAACTGTCGCAGTTTCCTGAACTGAAACTTCAAAGAAAAGTCCGGTACTCTGCATTTGGATTACAGAGCTGAATCCTTCTCTGCCAAAGCCATCGGAGATACGAATTATCAGATCTTCAAACTCGCTGTAACTCTGATCCGGAATTGTGACTGCCCCTGCGGACAACCAGGTGGAAACCATATTCAGGGTTCCATTGCCCGGCTCGAGCAATCCCGTCAAAGGCTCCAGGTAAATTGTATTTTCTTCTGTCTCGACAACCAGTTCAGTCACAGGATCAACAAGCTGAATACCCATTGAGAATCCTGGTACTGGACCCGTCTGTGCCGTTTCAGGAGTCACTATTGCATACCTGTATGCAGGTGCAGTTTCAATAATCACACTTTGAGGTGGTAACAGAACATTGGTTGTGTCAGAGGCAGCAACAACTACAGAGCCCTCTGCAACCAGGAAGTTATTGAACTCGGCAAGACCTGTTACAAACTGAATGTTGTTGATTACAGGATTGCCATCCATATCAAAAGATCCATCATTGGAACTCAACTGTACAATACCACTGTTAACTGAATCCACTCGATTGAAAAACATATCAGTTGCAATTACCGAGAAATCAAATGGTTCGCTAGCTCGCTGTTGAAGAGGAGTTCCTGATTTTCCATTTGTGTCGATATATGAATCGTGGCCTGGAGCAGGAGTCTCTCCCGGTGCAACAATTTGCAATCGCTGGTAACCGGCATTGTTAATTGTAAATGGAATACTCTCGGCAATCAGTGTGTCTGCCCAAACCTGAACTTTAATATTTTCAGCTTTAGTATAAGTCTGATTGAAAGTCACAGCACCGGAATCAAGTTGCTGGGAAATAACACCAACACGCCCAACTCCCGGTATATCACTTTCATCAATTATATCGATACTGAACTGCCTGTTATCCGCAATAATTGTTCCGGTTCCACTGTCTGTCATCTCAACAGTTACCGCAAATTCCTCACCGGCAGAAATCGGGTTTTCGGTATCAACTGCTACATCGAAAAGCAGACCGTTGGCATCAACACGCATAAGCTGACTGAGATTTGTTCTGCTTGCATCGTCACTTACCTCAATAAAAATATCACTGACTGTATCAAATGCCTGAGCGGAAATTACACATACACCATCTACTAATTGAGACTCGATTACCTGTAACTCACCAGCAGCTGGTTCAAGCCCGGTTGATAAAGCGGTCAGAGTAAAACTGTTTTGAGCATTGGTTAAAACAAATCCGGATTCATCAACCATTTCAACTGTCATTTCAAACAGTTCTGGAGGACCAGCTAAAACCGTATCTGGAACTGTGACTCGATAGCCCGCTCCAAGAGTAACTTCAATTGGAACTGACTGTACAACGATAGACGGGTCATCGCTGTTGCTGACCTCTACGTCAACAAGCCCAAGTTGTGGCAATGTGATTGGGAAAACGATTTCACCTGCGACCAGTGGCTGATCATTATTTGCAGGATTGGTTTCATCAAGAGAACCATCGCTTGCTGTAAGATTGATAACGCCACCGTCGGCTCCAACTGAGTTCCAATAATTGTCAACAGCTCTGGCAATGACAGGAAATTGCAGAGAAGCAACCTGGCTATCCGGCGTTCCTGATTTTCCATCCGGCTCGTAACCACCTGGTACTTGAGTTTCACCAGGAGCAACCAGAATCATTTTTTCCCATAGTCCAGGATTTGAAATAACTCTGCTTGAATCGAGGTGCGCAGGCTGTGAAAGATCTGTTACTATAATTGTGTGCGTTGCTGCTGCGCGCAACAACATGTCGAAATCGCTGCTACCGTCAGCTTCAAGCTGAACATCATTGAGCGAAATCATATCGAAATAATTATCTGATTCAAAATGAACCCATGGTTGTTCCGGAACCGGGTTCCAGTATTCATCAACCGCTATAACTGTAGCTGTCAGCGTGTCGCCAGCAGTTACAGGTAATGGCACACCCTGCTTACCGGGAGCAAGCCCGGGAGTTGCCTCTTCACCATTGAAAATCAGTTGCAGATTTGTATAAGATCCTGCAAGCACATCAAACTGGTTACTGATTCCTGATCGGCCATAAATATCATCCTGAGCAGAAAGTGTGACATCAGTACCGGCGCGAGTTATCGACATTGAGCCACGCCAGACACCAAAGACATCGCCACTACCATCAAAGCCTGCTGCCAGACTTATCCGTGATGGAGAAATTACATCGCTTCCGATATCGACCATCAGAGAAACAGAATCAGAAAAACTGGAAACATGATTTCCAAAAACATCACGCGCTATAATTGTCACGTTTGGCAGATTGGTTCCAACAAACATGTCAGGAATGGGATCAAGAGCATCATCTGGATCAGGAATACTCGCATTGTTGATACCGATATCAAAGTGATCAATCACACCTGCAACAACAGGTACAATTGCTGTACCTTCAATTTCACGATTGGCATCTTTAACTGTAACTGTCTGCTCATTGGGATTAGCCAAAGTCAATAAACTTACAGGGAAGTCGCCATCATTATCGTAAAGAGTCTGCGTGCCCGCTGGTAAATTAGCAGCTATATCGCTACTGGTAAAATCGATTGAAACAGGAAGCGCAATATCAATATCCGTAATCGGATTGAAGTTATAATCAGTTGCATAAACAGTTACATCAAAGGAAACGCCGGCATCCTGAGGCAACGCATCGCCCAGCTTTCCGTCAGCCTCTTCGTCGTGGAAAATACCGGGAGCAAGCAGCTCACCTGGAGCCTGGACTACTATCTTCATGTATTGATTTGCCGAAACATCGACAACCGCGGATGTGCTGGGATCAATTCCACTGACATCTGCCTGCAAGACCTGATCTTGATAAGTTCTCAACACAACCCAGTAATCTTTGGCAGCATTGATTGTAACCATGTAATCGGGAATGTATGTACCGTTGGTTTCCAGCAACATGAAGTAACCGGTGGGACAACTCAACTGCACTGTACGGTTTCCACTGACAAGGTTTGAAAATTCATCAACCGGACGCAATGTCACAGGGTTGATAAGGTTACCGGCAACAACAGGAGTTGGTGCTCCCATATTACCATTAAACTCGGGGTCATTTAAACCGGGAGTCCATGTCTCACCCGGGAATGTAAACATGATTCTATCAAGTGGACCTGCATTAGTCTGAAAAGAACCGGACTCTTCAATAACTCCGGCATTATTATCGACAATAATTTTTACGCTGAAAGCGCGTTTGGTAACTTGCATTAAAGCATTGAGATGGCCGTTGACAAATTCTGAAGTAGACGTAATCAGATAGTCAGCACTTTCATCACTCTCACCAATTCTGACAACCAGTGAAACTGGACCATTATATGGGAACAGGTTATTGCTATCATCTTCTGCTCTGATATTTACCTGGAATTGATTTGTAGTTACCTGAATATCGGTTGTATCCCACACTGCATAATCAAAAGTAAAGTGATCAAGTCCAGCCGAATTGATATATACATTGCTACTGCTGTTTGCTGTAATTGCACCACTTGCTGTAGCAGTTATTTGTCGAGTCCCAGATTGAATCAATGCTGCAGACTGATTACTCAAATGGTTTGAAGACATCAAGCCGCCAGGTGGCAAAATCACGCCAGGGCTTGCATCGTTACTTGACCATGTCAGGGTTGGATAGGGTCCAGCCTCAACCGGATTCCAAAATTGATCTACTGCATACACATCGATATTATTGAAAACTACGCCGGAAATTTGTGCACTCGAGCTGCCTGTTTTTCCTGGTGGAACACCTGGGGTCAAAGTTTCGCCAGGAAGTAATAACATAATGTCGTTGATAACAGATGGAAGCAGCGGCGTTATTAAAACAGAGCCGGCACCTTCATTGAATTGTCCTGGATATAAAATCGAGTTTTCAGCATTCAGGGTATTGTTGTGAGCAACTGGATCTGTACCGAGGAAAGTTACATTTGCAACAGCTTGTCCAAGCGCAAAGCTTGCACCATTAACAGTCTGTGTCGCACCTGCGCCCAGATTACCGATAACAGGATCAAGTACTACATCATCATTGAAGTTACGAACCGTGCCACCAAATGCGTCAAGAGCTGTAATAGTTACCGGAACAGCAACGTTTATAAATTTATCTCCAACAGGTACTGACATTGAAAAGTGGTCAATAAAGTGCCAGCAATTGATTAAAGTTTCGGCGATGGGAACTGAGCCATCATCTATGTCCTCAACTTGTAATCTGACCGGTTGGCCATCGTCTAAAAATTCAATATTATCGAACTGATACTCACCGTTCTGCAAATACTGGGCAGCCGGAAGATTGGCTAATACATCAGGAGAAATTAGTCC
>JABIBH010000327.1 GCA_018652925.1 bacterium
AACAATGTGTTTTTTCTCAGGATAAGCATGTAGCGTACCAATGATTGCCATGTTGTCGCTCTCTGAACCGCTGCCTGTAAAAACCAGTTCCAGCGGAGATTCAACACCAAGCAGATTCATCACTTGATCGCGTGCTCTATCAACTGCATTTCCAGCAGTAGCACCAAGTTTATGCATGCTTGACGGGTTGCCGTAATTTAACTTCAGGTAAGGAAGCATCTCATCGATAGCTTCCTGTGCTACAACTGTTGTAGCATTATTATCCATGTAGATTAATTCGGACGGACAATCAGGGAATTCGAATTTGCTCATTATTTTTTTACCTCAACAACTGTAATATCAGGATCAACATTTTCTTTTAGTTGGGCCTCTACCCAACCTTTGATTGTAGCCTGGCTCGATGGACAACTTGCACATGCACCAATCATTCTGACATGCACTTCCTTGCCTCGGATTTCCACCAGTTCGATATCACCACCGTCGGTTCTCAAAGCTCTGGCAATATCATTCTCAAGTAACTCCCTGATCTGATCAGAATCGCCATTGTCAACAGGTTTTGAGTCAAGTTGAATCAATCCACTGCCCATCTCTACCCAACAATCATCAATCACATGTTGGATGTCGTGGTGACATTGCTTGCAGCCGCCGCCTGCTTTTGTGTAATGAGTTACATCCTCAATATCTTTGAGTTTATGTTGCAACACTGCATTACGAACGGTTGAAGTTTTTACCTGAAAACAGTGACAAATTTCTACATCCTGCTTAATCAGAGTGCACGGAATTTCCTTGCCCTGTTTTGTGTAATAATCAATCATTGCCTCTTCAAGCGCTTCACGACCCATCACTGAACAGTGCATTTTTTCCCTTGGCAAACCACCCAGTTCATCGGCAATATTTTCATTGGTAATTTTGGATGCTTCTTCAAGAGTTTTGCCAATAATCATCTCAGTTAAGATAGATGACGATGCAATAGCGCTTCCACACCCAAAAGTTTGGAACTTTGCCTCAGAGATTTTCTGGTCGTCATCCAGCTTGAACATCAGACGCAGAGCATCACCACATGACATGGATCCAACTTCACCCACACCGTCGGCATCTTCAAGTTTGCCAACATTTCTAGGATTCATGAAATGGTCCATTACTTTTTCTGTGTAATCCCACATATTTTTCACCTTCAGCCGTAACATTCCGGCAATTGAAAGGGTTTTTGAAATTATTTATTCATTTCATATATATAGTCTGCTTTTATACTTGACGCAAGTTTCAACTATTAAGCTCGACGGGCCAAATACCCCTCAAATAATAGGGTTATTACGCATAACAGCAAAATCCAGGGAGCCATTTCCCTGCCAGATAATCCACTTATAAAGCCAGTTTCATTGACCGATAATGTCGATACTCTTTCAAAACCAGCATCAGTTGCCAGCTTCTGGAACTCAGCTTTTGAAAGTAGCGGATTCCGGCTTTCTGACGATGGAACTGTAACCGGAACTACGCCAAGGGTATCGGTCCCAGCTACAAACCAGCAGAAACCAGCCTGATCAACAATTCCGGCATCCAAAATACCAATTCCATTTTGCCATCGTAAATTAACCGGCATGGAAATCAGTGGTTTGTCATTAACAATTGGCTCCAAAAGCACACTTGCAGAACCTGCAATTTCAGCTAACGGGAAAGTAACAATTTCTCCTGCATTACGGATTGAATCGGAGCTGTTGCCCACGGCCAGGGTTGCAGCAATTCTCTGCATCAAAACCGGGAACATTGCGTTGGCTTCAATATCGTTTTCAGCATTGTTAAGATTGAATGGCAGAAGAATGATTTGACCGGAATTCTGACTCCAGGAAAGCATTGCAGGACTACCACTACCAAATTCCATTTCAAAAGTGGCGTCGCTGTTTTTTACATCGATATATCTGCGCCAGATTGAAGCTTCCAAAACCTCCAGCGCAGCTTCAGGCAGGTCAGTAAAAACTGGACCGTAGTTGTTAACTGTCAGATTTTCCCGACCTTGTTCACTCCTGGCAACAGGAACAAGTTCGCACTCCTGTCCTAAAGTTTTTAACAGTGTATTCTGATAATATGAAAGCCTGTTTGTGTCGCCCAGAAGCAACAACAGAGAACCACCTCTGGTAGTTACCTTCTCCAACTCAGTCAAAATCTGTCTGCCCAATGGATCAGGATCAACAAGCGCAACCAGATCGGCAGTTGCAATATCACCAGCTGCTACTTTGTCACTTGGCAATGCGGTAACATTGAATAAATCCCCACCCAGAGCAGTTTCAAGATATCGCCAACCACCTCTGCCAGCAGTTCCATAATCCTGGCCATGAATCAGAAGCAGATTGATGGACTTGCACACTTCAAGCACAAACGGACGCGAGTCATCAGCTCGCAATCGGTCACTGTCAGAAGCTATTAACCCTTTGTGACTTCCTGCCTTCGGAGCTGTAATTGGAAATGCAAGTTGTTGAGCAACTCCAGGAGCTACAGTTGCAACTGCCTGAGCTTTAAGTGAACCATCAAGTTCCAATCGATATTTTTGACCTTTGACCGCTGGAGAAACCATTGCTGTAATTGTAACTGGCTGATCAGGGACTACAGCTCGCAACGGCAATCCTACAGAGAGCACCGCACCATCAGCAGGCTCGCTCTTGATTGTAATTGCATTCAGAGTTCTAATATCCAGCTCTTTTACGGCCTCTTTTAAAATAGTTGAATCTGATAAGCTGAACTGCATGTCACTGACAAGTAAAATATCGACAGGATGGTTTTCTGCCTGCTCAACCCATTTTCGACACTGCTTGAATGCAGCAGGCAGATTGGCAGAACCGTCTGTTGGAGTGAGCTGAAGAATTGCATCGGCAGAAGATTCGCCAGCAGTTACCCAGCCAGCAAAAAATTCATTGACAGTTGAGCTGAGCGTCAGGACCTGAATCTCGCTGTCATTTGGTAAAGTTCGACAGATGTCAGCTGCAGTAGTACAGGCATAGCTGAAACGGGTTTCCCCCTCTTCCACTGTCTGCATACTGGCACTTGAATCAAGCAAAACAAGCAGGGAATATTTACCAGTTGTGTTGTCAGATAAACCGGGCAGTCTAGGTGCAGCAGCAGCAAGTGCGAGTAGAATTATTGCCAACATTCTCAACAACAAAAGAAGCAACCTGCGCAGTCCGATGCTTCTTGAACGATTGACTTGAGCTTCCTCTAAAAAATGCAGACTGCTGAAAAATACGCGCTTGGTTTTTCGCATATTTATAAGGTGCAGAATAAGCGGAACTGCTGCGCCAAGGGCGGCAAACAACATCATCGGGTTCAAAAAAGTAAATGGCATCAGCGCATCCTCGCCCGTTTACGCAAGTAAGCCATCAATGCACGATCAAAAGGTGTATCAACTGTCATATCTACAAAATCGATTTTCAAACCGCGACATTCTTCACGCAATCCAGTGCGCCACTGCTCAAATTTTTCCCTGTATGAAGTGCGTAGGTGTGTTGGGTCAATCTTCATGTTGTTTCCAGTTTCAAGATCTTCAAACCTGGCTTCACCTCTGTAATCGAACTCAATTTCCTGCGGATTGAGCAGATGAAAAATCACAACTTCATGCCCGCGATATCGAAAGTGTTTCAGACCGGACATTATTTCATCGGGGTCATCCATCAAGTCGGATAAAAGGATTATCAACCCGCGTCGGGGAAGCTTTTCAGCAACTTTATGCAACACTGGTCCAATGCTGGTTGTACTCTTTGGTTCAGGGATATAATCAAGCTCTTTGAGAACCTGGAAAAGCTGCTTGCGAACTGCTCTTGCAGGCACAGATGCCAGTTGCTTGTCAGAAACCAGCTCCAACCCCACTGCATCGTTTTGTTTCAGCAAAAGATATGTAAGCGAGGCTGCCAGCAGCCTGGCATATTCAATTTTCGAGGTTGTGTTTTCATCTGATTTGAATGACATACTAGAAGACGCATCAACCAGAATTGTAGCCCTGAGATTGGTTTCTTCAGCATAAATCTTGGTATAGTAACGGTCTGATTTTCCGAAGACCCGCCAATCGATGTTGGTAGCTGGTTCGCCCGGGATGTACTGTCTGTACTCCGCAAACTCTACGGAGAAACCGTGGTAAGGGCTTCTGTGCAAGCCTACTAAAAAGCCTTCAACTACAAGTCTCGCAATTACATCCAGGTTGCCAAGTTTTGCAACTTGATCGGGAGTCAGAATTGACTGACTCAACCTCTTACCTCATCCAGCAATTGATCTATTATTGCGTCACAACTCATCTCTTCAGCTTCTGCATGGAAGTTTCTGACTAATCGATGTCGTAATACAGGTTTTGCAAGAGCACTGATATCGTCCAGTGAAGGTGTAGATCTGCCTTGTAACAAAGCTCTTGATTTTGCACCAAGCAACAGGCATTGAGCAGCTCTTGGGCCAGCGCCCCAGGCAAGGAACTCCCTGGCAACTGCCGACTCCTCACCGGTACCAACTCTGGTAGCTCGTACAAGTGAAACAGCGTAACTGGTCACATTTTCAGCTACAGGAACCGAGTGAACAAGGTTGCGGTAATCGATAACCTGTGCGGCATCAAGAACAGCTTCCGGAGTTATGGTTTCACTGCCTGTAGTGCTTTCAACAATAGCAATTTCTTCATCCCTTTTGGGGTAATCGATTCTAATGTTGAACATAAATCGATCAAGCTGAGCTTCAGGCAACGGATAAGTTCCTTCCTGCTCAATTGGGTTCTGAGTAGCGAGAACAAAAAATGGTTTGGGAAGATTGTGAGTTTCACCAGCAACAGTTACCTGTTTTTCCTGCATCGCCTGCAGAAGAGCGGCCTGTGTTTTAGGTGGAGTTCTGTTAATCTCATCGGCCAAAATTACATTGGCAAAAATTGGCCCTTTTACAAACTTGAACTTGCGTTGACCACTGGCTGGATCATCCTCCAGAATCTCACTACCAGTTATATCGCTTGGCATCAGATCAGGCGTAAATTGGATTCTTGAAAACGACAGGTTCAACACTTTGCTCAGAGTATCAATCAGCAAAGTCTTTGCCAAACCCGGGACACCCTCCAGCAGGACATGGCCACCGGCAAAAAGAGCAATCAGCATTTCATCGATTACCTCATGCTGACCGATAATTACCTTACCAGTTTCCAATCTCATTCTTTGGCCAGCTTCTATCAAAGCGTCAATTCTATTTTGTTCCAACTTAGATCTCCCGGTTAGTTTTTCAAGTATAACACGGATAATGTACACGAGTTTCCTGTTAAGCTCAACAATCGGTTGCGTATTTGAGAAATAAACTGCATCCTATGGCGCAGGAGGACAGAATGAACAAGCAAGTTTACCGAGATATTGAAGAAATTCTTCGCGAAATTGACCATGCCAGTGAAACTACAGAAATGCTCAGCGAAACTTTGCGAGCTCTGGTTAAAAGCTGTGCTGAAGAGTATGGCATTGAAAGTGGCAGACTATATCGTGAAGATGGCTCCGACTATGTTTTGGTTGACAGCACTGGTGAATTTGGCGAAGGAATAATCGGTAAAACTATCCCCCGCGATTACCCTGTAATCAGAACTATCACAAAAGACAGAGTTGTACTCATAACCCAGGAAACTCCAGGTTTTGACCCAACTCTTGAAGACCAATTCACGCATTTTGATTATGCTGCAATCATGGTCGGTGGCTCTCCAAGTTGGCTTCTGACTTTTGGTATACGACGCGAAACTGACAACGATGATGACTTGCATTTTATCCTGGAAACAATCCGCGCTGCTGTTGGCCTGAAAATGCGGCAGAGCAATCTCGAAAGCCAAATCAGGCAAGCAAGAACAATTCAGATGTCTCTTTTGCCCAGGCACCTCCCAACTCTGCCAGGTTTTGATTTGGCTGCAATCACCATTCCCGCTGAAGAGGTTGGTGGTGATGTTTACGATTGCAGAAAAGATGACCAGGGTGTTCTGGGAATTACTCTGGCCGATGCAAGTGGTCACGGTCTGCCGGCAGCTTTGCAGGCACGTGATGTTGTCACCGGACTGCGAATGGGCATTGCCCAGGATCAGAAGATCAATACCACAGTTCAGAAACTCAATAAAGTTATCAACCAGAGTGGGCTTTCCAGTCGGTTTGTATCATTGTTTTATGGTGAACTCGAAGAAACCGGCAACCTGGTTTATGTAAATGGAGGCCACTGCCCGCCACTGCTTTTCAGTCCTGACGGCAATGTTTATGACCTGCCAAGTAACGGCCCGGTGTTAGGTCCAATTCCTGACTTCAATTACCGTCGCAACTATGTTGAGTTACGACCTGGTGAAGTTTTGGTGATTTTTAGCGATGGCGTTATAGAACGATTGGACAAAAATGATGAAGATTGTGAATTTGGCACTTCTAGACTAGTAAAGTTAATACAAAGCCTGTTTGGGAAAACGGCGCAGGAGATTGTCGATACAGTTATATCCGAGGTTAAAACCTTTGGCGGAAACACACCATTTGAAGATGATGTAACCCTGTTCGTAGTTCGCAGACTCCCAGCAGACGAATTTACTCCGAAGCAGGAACTGGGGACTGTTGTTCGTCGGTAACCTGCTCTCGCTCAAGTTTGTAAAGTGCGTAAATCATCGGTTTTGACTCTCTCAAACCTACCCCTTGAACTGTGCACTGCCGTATAAGCTCAAACTTAATTCCATGCAATGTCACACCATCCCACCTGGGTGGCCCATCAGTCCTGTCATAAACATAATCAGGTTTTGTGGCACCCAGCCATGCACCGCTTGCAACCATTGTCTCAAAACCGACATTTCTGCCAAGTTCCAGAATTTCTGGGCTGACCAATCCTGCAAGATCAATAATTTTCCTGTTGCTTACCCAGCCTAGAGCACCGATATCGTGGGCTGCAATCAAGCTCCCTTCTGGAGTATTTTCACTGATCCACTGTCCAGTGCCAATAAAGCATTCTTCAACACCGACAGAAAATTTATCAGCATGCGGCTTGACCATTGCAACAGTTACAAACCCATTCCAGCAAATCGTCAATCCTACTGCAACACCCAGTACGATATTGAACACTCGCGCACCGTTGTCTGATAATCGTTGACGCAGGAATGCGATAAGACCAAGTGTCGTCAGCAAAATTACAGGCAATAGTGGAGACAGATATCTTGAGATAATCCACACTTTTTTCAAAGCATACCCACCGACAAGAACTGCAACCCAGCTCACTGCAATCAGAGCTGCAACCACTCTGTTTTTATATGTAGGTGTACCGCTAATTCTTTCCCCACTTCTGGCAACAATTATAAGCAGCGGAATAATTGCCAGCCAGAGTATTCCCTGGATTGCTCCAAGCTCCTCAATACTCCGAACAACAGATTCTGCCAATGAAAACAGATCAAAATCCAGCCCATAACTTTTGGCAGCAGCAGTTTCAGGTGTCATTCTTCCAAAAGCAGAATTGGCATAGGCAAGCCACGGACCATAAATCAGGAAAAATCCAAGAATCGATTTGAATAGCGGTCGTGACCTGAAGTCTTTCTCATAACTAGCCCACAAGTGCCAATAGAGTGCCACGGGCCACAATAACATAAACTCGGGTCGGACAAGTGTTGCCAATCCAGCAACAATGCCCCATGCCAACCATGATACCGATGGAATTATCGCTGGCATTAACAGCAATAACAAAAACACACCTGCCAATGGAGTTTCCATTCCTGAAAATGACCATCGTAAGAACCAGGCATCAGATGCAACAAGCAGTAAACCCCACCAACGCCAGCTTGCAGGCACAGAAAAAGCAGCTAGAATTTTATCGAAAATAAATAGCGTCAACAGGCCAGCAGAAATACCCAATATCTTGGTCGCAAGAAGCGGGGCAATTCCCAATTTTATCAATCCAGCAATCAGGAAAATCCAGAGTGGTGAAGTTGCGCCGTAGGTAGGATCACCAACGTTGAATGATATTTCACCATGCTCAACAAGGTTGCGCGCATAGCACATGTGGATGTAGGTATCGTCGGTCACATAATTCATCAGCAATATGCCGGCAACAGCAAAAAGAATTATCGCAGGTAGCAACCTGAGTGGGCGGGATTCCAGGTTCATTATTTTTACTCCAAGAACATTGGTAATTATTTCACACAATCGCGAGAATCGTATCACAATCCTGTCGACACCACAACTGCTTTGCATTACCTTGTTACCCAACAGGAGGATAAAATGTTTAATAAACAGGTACTGGAAATCGATCTCGACCAGGAACTGGAAAATATTTCCAAAAATTTACGTACTACAGTCAGCAGAACAATGCTGCGACGTGGTGCGATTGTTGCTATCAGTGGTGGCATCGACAGTAGCGTAACTGCTGCTCTGGCAGTTGCGGCACTTGGGCCGAAAAAAGTATTCGGTCTGCTTTTGCCGGAACACGATTCATCCCCTGCCAGCACAAGGCTGGGCAGGCTGCTCGCCGAGCATCTTGGTATTGAATATGCAGTTGAAGATATAGCACCTACGCTTGAAGCAATAGGCTGTTATAAGCGTCGGGATGAGGCAATGCAGCAAGTCTTTCCTGAATACGGCCCCGACTGGAAGTCCAAAATAGTTTTGCCATCTGATTTACTGGATTCCGACAGAATGAATGTCTATCGACTGGTTGTTGAAGACCCTGACGGCAACAGATTTG
>JABIBH010000328.1 GCA_018652925.1 bacterium
AATGGTGATAAGTCTTGGTGCAGGGTCTGATGTTCGCAAGTTGGCCGTCGTTGAAAAAATGGCTTATGTGAGCATTGATGTCAGAAGTGCCGATTCAGAATTGGCTGCTGAATATTTTGCATCGGCCATGAATGCTTATCAGGAAAGTCAATATGTTGTTGCAGTTGAAGAGCTGAAATTATCGATAGAAAACGCAGACTCAAGTTGGGACGGTTGGGCCCAGGCTCACATGTATCTTGGTGTCAGTTTAATGATGAACAATCAGCCAGATCAAGCAATTGAGTATCTGACTGTTGTTAGAAATAGCAGCTCACTTCCACTAATCGAAAAGGGAAGCTGGTTGTTGGCTCAGGCAAACTTGCAGGCCGGAAACAGAGATCAGGCAATCGAGTATTTGGCTGATCTGATAATCAACGGCGTAGTTTATGCCGACAAAGCGGCAGAACAACTTCACGAAATTGAAAAATAAATCAATTTGTGGTACAATGGTTGTTCGAAATTGGTAATGAGGAGTAATAATGAAAACAAGAATATTTCAAGTTCTGATCTTGATGATCGCAGTTCTGGTTATTGCCGATGACTTTTGCACAATTGGTAATATGGGTGACCCTGTAGGTCTGCCACTTTTTGAAGTTCTGCATGGTCAGGAATCATACGCCTACCTCGTAAGGCCAGGTGAAGAATGTAGCTCGCAGGAAGAAGTTTTTGAGCTGTTGAAATTATCTATGCTTCTGGACTTTTTCATTGAACAGGTGCCAGTCAACTTTACGTGCAGAGCAGGGTTTCTGAAAGCACTTGAGGTTCAGCCCGGTCAATTTGTTCCAGCTGAACTGCTTTATTCATCCCCACCAGCAACATTCCAATTTAATCAACCAGGTATACATATGATTGAAGTTGGTACACCTGAGTTTGGTGAACAGATTATGGACGATGTGTATTTTATTGCCATCCATTTTGAAACTCCATTTGAAGGCAATCTGCCAATCGACAGTTTTCCTGAAGCCGGTGTTGCATTCCGTAATGATGGTTCTGGCTGGGTCGATATGGACACATTTGGTCGCACTGCAAGCGGTAAGATAATTGCCTGGGGTGACATTGTTTGCCGGCCGGCCGGTGCGATTTCTGTGGAGCCGGATTCAGGAGTTAGCTGGGGTTATGTGAAGTCACTGTTTAACTAGAATTTAATAGAATTTCAGGGGTCGCCAGAGAGCGGCCCCTTTTTATGTTGGTAATTCAAGGTTCAGAGTATAAATTCCCATCATGTTTGATTATCAAGATTACCAAGTTTATTTCGCCAAGTGTGGCTATGGTCTGGAAGAGATCCTTGCCAGAGAATTAATGTCTCTGGGAGCAGAGGATACTCAACAGAACTATTTTGGCGTGCGCTTTAAAGCCGGTGCGGACGCATTGTACCGAATCAATTACAAGTCCAGGCTTGCAAGTCATATTCTTGCACCGCTGATAAACTTTGATTGTCACAGCGACAACTATCTGTACACCACTGCAATGGATATTCAGTGGGAAAGCATTATCAGACCGGGAATGACTTTTGCCATTCAGTCGCATGTAACCGATAGTCGAATAACTCACTCCCAGTATGCTGCATTGAAACTCAAAGACGCTATTGTTGACAGGCTGAGAACTGTTCATGGCGATCGTCCAAACGTCGACAGGAAAAATCCAGATGTCTGGCTTGATCTGAACATCCGTGAAAACAAGGCAATCATCAGTCTGGATACTTCGAAAGGTGCATTGCATCGCAGAGGATATCGCAGGCAATCAGTTGAAGCTCCACTTCAGGAAACACTTGCTTCCGCAATTCTGACTCTTGGTGAGTGGGATATGAAAAAGCCTCTTGTTGATCCTATGTGTGGGTCGGGAACATTTTTGAGCGAGGCTTTGCTGATGGCTCAAAATGCACCGTCACCTGCAGAAAGATTCCAGGGCAGGTCGCCATTCAAGTTTATGCCTGATTGGGATGAAGATGTCTGGGAAGATGTTCGCAACGATACCGACAGCCAGATGAAACAGGTTCCTCACAGGTTGATTACAGGTAGCGATATAAATCGGAAAGCTGTTTCTGCAGCAACAACAAATCTTGGTTGGCTTTCCGGATCACAGTCTGTGAGAATCAAAGTTGCCGATTTCCGTGATCTGGATGGTTTTAAAGATTCATTTATTGTTGTGAATCCGCCATTTGGGGATCGACTTGGTGAGCGTCGTGATGCACTGAAGCT
>JABIBH010000329.1 GCA_018652925.1 bacterium
CGCCATCAATTGCTTCAATATCAAGAGCTGTTCCGGAAAATGATCCCAGGTCTTCCCAGTCTACACAGTCATACTTAACAACGCGCACATTTTCGGCATCGGTTTGTACTGCGCAATACAAGAATTCACCAAAATCATCTATGCTTACTACTCTGCCTGTAAGGCCACTGGCTACATTAACAAGGGAGGTTCCGTCCCATGAATATAAAACAGTGTCAAAATTGTCTGCCGATGCTCCGGCAATAAATAACAGATTTTTATGTGTCAATAACCCCGTGACCTCGATTCCCAGATCGGAAAATTGAGGCTGGGCAAAAACAGCCCACGATTGACCTTCAATAACAGCCAAATTGAGAAACTGTGCATTTGGGTCATATGGGTCTTGAAATTCAAAGTTACCGCCAGCGTAACTTGTGCCGCCGTACTCCACCAGGTGATGCACGCCTTTTTGAAGCAATGATGTGGATTCCAGGTTATAGCCAGGGTCTTCTGTTCGCCAGTGAACCAATGAAACTATTTCCGGGCTCCACGTAAATCCGTCATATCTTGCGACGCCGCCAGTTGGAGCGGTGCCTGCAAAGCTGAAGCTTCCTGCTACAAGTAGCTCGTCATTTGAAACAGACATGCCATAAACGGGACCACTAACACCAGCTCCGTCTGTGGCTTGACCAAGTGGATACATAAAAGACTCATTGGCAATAATTACATTACTCGACAGGATATTATCCACTCTGTCAAATTGTCCGCCAAAAACCACTTCTCCATTATACTCACCAACAGAGTTTGGTTGCCCGAAAACAAGCGTTCCTATCTCAAGAATTGTGGCCCAGCCACCAATAGAGTGTTTTCCTACTTTGAATCTAGATTGTCCCTGTGGTCCAGGATTATCTTCCGACGCAACATAATATAATTCATTCGAGGATGTTTTAAACAAATCTATTATTGCGTAACCACCAGAAGTAGGAATTCCAGACCATTCTTGACCATCATATGCTGCAGAATCAAAAGACCCTACATCTGACAGATATATCTCATCGCCACCAACAATAAGTTTATCCTCAAAAGCGGCAACTGCATTAATTGTTCCCTCAAACTCATATGTAGCCCAGCCGGCACCATCAAATGCATAAAGATCATCTGATGCAATCCAGAGAACGTTGTTTAAAACAGCACCATCGACACATGGCTCAGAAAGGTTGCCTTCAAATCCATTCCAATCAATACCAGACCAGCTTGCGCAATTGTCTATCCCGTTAACCGAAAAGTCTCCCAGAAATACCAGCTCGTCGTGGTAAACAACCAGGCTTTTCACAGCTCCTGATATATTTTCATCAACAGCATCCCATGATGAACCATTCCAAACGGCCGCGCCTTGAGAAAACTCACCTGCCGCATAAAGCATTTCGTTAAAAACAATCAAATCACTTACTGGACCATCAAGCCCGTCACCAGGATGAACCCACTCGGATCCAGTCCAGAACACAATATTATTTACAATTGTATTTCCGGCAGCAACAATTTTGCCGCCAAGCACAAGATTGTCCTCAAACTGGACAATTGCATCAACAGAGCCTTGAACCCCTGGCTGTAGCGAGTAGTCGCCCTGCCAAGAATCCCGACTTCCTATAGCCCCAAACACAACTGCCGGCAAAGCAATTATCAAAATCGCCAAAACGGCCAATTGTCTGCTTTGAGTTTTTTTCATACGAAATCGCTCCCTTTATATCCGGTATATTCCGGTTCAAAACTTAGTTGCTTGATCTGACAATTCTGAATCCGGTTTCAAAGTCCGACCATCCTGGTCCCATGCCAATTCTCTTAGCACTTCTACATAAATTTGCTCCGCTATTCCACGACCCGCCACGAACAACTTTATTGCTGCCTGTTTCGGGTCCTGTTGGGTCTGTTAGAGCGCCGGCGCTATAGTCAGCAAGCCAATCCCAGCACCACTCCCTGACATTTCCATGTACATCATATAAACCAAACGCATTGGCTTCTTTCATGGCAACAGCATGAACGGTTTCGCCAGCGTTATAACCATACCACGCAACGGCATCCAGGTTTTCATCATATTGATCACAACAGACAGAAAGGTCTCCGTTTGTTAAAGCCAGCTCACTGCCAGCCCTGCATAGATATTCCCATTCGGATTCTGTAGGAAGCCTGTAGCCGTTTGCTTCAGTGAAAAACTGAATTTCTTCACCATAAAAGTCATATGCGGGCTCAAGTCCTTCAATGATTGAAAGAGCATTGCAAAATTGAATTGCACTTAAAAAAGAGACTGTAATAACAGGACAATCCATACAGCCGGAAAACTCTTCCAGCCCACCGGACATTATTTCAAAAAACTGGAATTCTGTTATTTCTGTTTCGCTGGCCAATAGAGAAGAAATTGTAACCATGTGCTGTGGGCGTTCATTTGTGTCACTATAAACATCTGATTCCGGAGAGCCCATCTCAAATGTTCCGCCATCTACCGCAACCATGGTAATATCACGTGGAGCGATCTCTTGCTCTGTATAGGTTACTGTAAACTGCTTCGATTCTCCGCCGTCTACCCATGCAGTTTGAGGGTTTGGTGTCACCATTCCCGGGACATCGCCTGGAGTGAATAAATATTCGCCTGAATTTATGTCGTAAACAAATTGATCGCCGGAACCCTGATAATAATATTCGCCAGGACCAGACAGCCCCCAGCTTGCGTTAACACCATCTGGTGCAATTAATACAGAAATTGTGACTGTTCCCGGAGGTGTTGAAGCTGGACTACCAGCCTCATCAATGCAGCCACCAAGGAATAAAACAAAAACTGATAACAGAACAAGTCTGCTTAATAAAACTCTGCTCATGGGTCTCCTCCGTCCAATATTTTCAAAACATCAGACCGGGCTAAACACAGATAAATCTCACGTCGAGTCGTTTGTTTGTCGCAAGTAGACAGAAATACTCAGCCACCGAGCTAAATACAAACGCAGTTGCCTTTAATCATAAGTAATTACCATGAATGAAGCAATCCAAGTTTGGCAGTTGGGGTTATTATTTCAATACATATCCAGGGTCTAGCTGGTTGATATTTTGGTTACCCATTCCGGATGAAACTCGCTGTTGCCGGTATGAATTGAGCAAAGGGTCTCACGCAGCTTGTTTGTTATTGGCCCCTCTGTATTACCGGTTATAGTGTATTCTTTACCGCCATAGTGAATTTTGCCTATCGGAGTGACTACCGCAGCTGTTCCACAAGCAAACGCCTCCAGCAGCTTGCCGCTTTCGGCGTCATCACAAATATCTTTGATTTTTGGTGGAGCTTCAACCCAGTTATAGCCAAAATCCTCACATAATTTACCGACAGAATCTCTTGTCACGCCATCCAGGATTGTATCGCCTACCGGGGCAGTTATGATTTTGTCGGCATAAACAAAAGCAATATTCATTGCTCCCATTTCTTCAACTGTCAGCCTTGACTCAGCATCGAGCCATATGATTTGATCAAATCCTTCATCTTTTGCGCGCTTGATTGGAAGTAACGACGCAGCATAGTTGCCGCCTGTTTTGGCATAGCCAACTCCACCCTTGGCGCTTCGGACAAATTCTTCTTCAACCTTGAGCCTCAGCGGTTTTATGCCGCCAGAGAAGTATGAACCGACTGGTCCTATTAAAATATAAAATAGATATTTATCGGCAGCTACAACACCTAGACCAATTTGAGTGGCAATCATTGTCGGGCGGATATAAAGCGCAGAAGGCGATTCCGGAACCCATTCCCTATCGAGCCCAACCAAAGTGTGCAGTGCTTCCATAAAAATTTCTTCATCAACCAGCGGCATACAAATTCTGGCACACGATTTATTAAAGCGTTTTATGTTCATCTCGGGGCGGAACATATGGACCGATCCGTCTTGGGAGTTTTTGTAAGCCTTCATCCCCTCAAATATTTCCTGCCCGTAGTGAAGAACTTTTGCTGCCGGATCCAGTGACAGGTTTC
>JABIBH010000330.1 GCA_018652925.1 bacterium
GCCATCAACCAGTCCACCATACTTATCGTACAAAAACAACCTGCCATCACTGCTTGTAAATAATACAAATTCATTTCCAGCGAGATCAGTAAAAACCAAAGGAGTTGGAGAATTATCAAAATCAGTTGCAGTTATTGCTGCTCTTGGACGAGCTGGCCATCCCACCTGATAGTGACCGCTCTGTCCTGTCGATGCAAAAACATCATTACTTGCAAAGAACAAACCTGGAGCAATTGCTGAGGCAACATCAACCCTGTTATTCCAGAGAGCAACTTCCTGGAGATTATCTTTAAAGACAGTAGCCATTGCTCCCTGGTCAAGTGGGATAAACAGCTGGTCACTCTTGCAATACATCTGGAAACCAGAAACTTCTGCGGGCAAATCAAGTATATAGTTTTCTTCAGGTCTACAAATTAACACTGAGCTTCCAGTTTCCTCATCAGAGATCGGCAAAACAATGTAATCATCCCAAAGGACTGGCGGAACATCTGTAACAACACCAGCCGGCATCACCATCGACCATAAACTTTCGCCATCGTCCCCTAGTATCAATACCTGATAATCATCTGATAATTCCCGATATTCAACAACAATAATTGAACCATCATCAGTTAACATTGGAGGCAATGGACAGTCATCAGCTTCATATAAAAGTGTCCATACACCTTCTCTATCAAAGGCAAACACACCCACATTTGATGACAATACAATCTCCGAATATCCATCATTATTAAAATCACCAGCTGCTGGAGATCCCGACCAGGCAACCTCTTCATCGTTGACATCGTCAACAGTTACGGTGAAATATTCAGAGCCGTCAGCATTGAATGCATACACAGTACTGCCAGCAGTAGCTACTATTTCAAGAGTTCCATTATTATCAAGATCCACTGCAAGCAGATGACAGCCAGACAAATCAATTCCTGGCATTTGTATATCATTTATTAATTCGATTGGAGAATCTGTACTGACAATTGAGCAATTAAATGTCATCGAATCAGCCAGAGCAGAAATATCGTCAATTACAATTCCGGTTCTAACTCCCCCGGCGGTATCTGTATTGGGAAGAGTTTCCGGCGTAAACGAGGAATAGTCTTCCTGACGGTAACTGTCATAATCACCACCCAGAACATAGATTCCTCGCATGGCATCCAAATCCTGAATCCCGTCAGCCTCTTCCAGGTCAACTGCTTTACGCTGGGAATCACCATTGAAAGCACTACTGTCAGACTGAATAATATTGTTTATCACCCATTCATCGATATGCCAAATATAGATTCCACTGCCTGCGCCCTTTACTCCTTCAGGTCTTCCAGTATTATCACTCATAAAGAAATCGAATTCACTGCCAACCAGTGTTTCTATTGAATCTTCAGTAGCATCGAAAAAGCTGAGCCCCCAGACAGGGAGACCGCCGGGCTCGCTTACATCGTAAAAATCGGGAATGCCATTGCTGTTTTTGTCATCGCCAAATGAGAAAATGCCATTGTCATCAGGATCTTGCAATCGATATTCCAATAAAAAATATTCGCTACTTGAGATCTCGACTCTGGCACAGGTATTAACTCCTGGATGCTCTGCTGGGAATAGATAAAACAGCTCTTCAACTTGATTTGGGAGAACGGTGTAAGGTTCAAGCCAACCCATAAGAACTTTATTGTAAGCACACGGATGAGAAGGAATCAAACCGCCACCTAAAAACAATCCATACCCCATTAAACCGAAATTGCCAATCCCTGCACTGTCAGGGCTGCCTCCAGGAGTTGGATCAAATAAGGGAAGCATTCCCAGTCTTTGCCCAACCACAAAGCAATAAACGCCAAGTGATCCCGTTGGACCACCATATGGGTGATCAAAATCCTGAAACTCATATTCAGGTAGAACTAATACCTTGTTAACTATTGCATCGTCAGCTGTTTCAATCCAAGGTTGAGTTAAGACTGTATCATCATAAGCTTCTTCAAAATCAGCTTCACCAAGATAGCTGCTATGAATCTGTTCAGGCGAATCTCCATTCACATCGGTTTCTTCACCAGCATCAGCATGCACCAGAATTACTGTGTCGTAATTTGAAAAATCAACATATTGATCCAGAATCTCAACTGCGTGTTGCGCCAGAATAAATCGTTGTTCTCCTTCATCCGGGTGATTACCATACCATGCCATGTTATTTGGTAGAGTTGCTACAGTCCCGCAGACATCATAATCCAGAGTAAATTTATTTCCACTGACTTCATCAAAATATGTCGCAACATTAGCAAATTGGTTTTCATAGTATAAAGAGTCATGAGCAGTATAATAAAAATCACCATAAGGATTTAGCAGAAGGTCCTGATCCATTTCATCCCATTGGCCATAAAATTTATAGTCTTGAAAATCACAAATCAAAATAATTGCATGGAGAGAATCAGGAGCACTACGTCCATTCAATCTCTGTTGCTGAACAACTGAAGATTTAATCTGCCAAAGTTTTTTACCAATATCAACTTTTGCAGAGAGTTCAATTCTATCTACTGACTTATTTAAAAGATCGCCTGGACTGACAATCTGAGCTGATATTACAGGTTTAACCATAACAGCCAACAAAATTACATATACCGATAAAGTGAGGAACTTCCTCAACATGGTGTAGCCTTCCAAAAAAAAACTGTGTCACAACAGAATGGGAATTATAGGCCTGTAGGCTAATGTCGTCAATTAAATGGCTTCAGGGCCAGAGATCCAGATTGCGCCCCTGAGTTGCAATCTAGAATCCGACCCATCTGCCTCATTCGTTGGTAACTAACCGGCCAACCTGCTTTAACTGAAATCTCAGGCGCCAACCTTTTCAAGATTCCTGCTTCCACTTGCCACCCGGTCACAATGGGGGGAAAGTTATACCAACGACAGGCACTACCTTAGCGGCGTGACCTGTTTCCAGTCCGGCTCCCACTGTCGCTGGATTTACCCGACGACTTACTATGGGATGAGCTCCCGGACTTACTGGAACTGTTATTTTTTGCAGAGCTGGACTTACTTCTTGAAGTATTGGAACTGCTCTTTTTCACTGTGCTAGACTTACTTCTTGAAGTATTGGAGCTGCTTTTTTTAACTGTGCTTTCCGAAGATTTTTTCGGTTTGCTGCTACTCTTGACACTTGAGCTGCGAGTAGTTGATGGTTTTGATCTCGCTTTAGGTTTCTGCTTTGTGCTATTGCCAGTCCAAATCCTGTCTCCACGAGTTCTGGGCTCTAAAGGTTTAACAACAGGTCTTTCACTGTTTCTTGTACCAGAGTCGGGTCGAATGTAGCGTTGTTCGGTATTATTGTTAGTACGAATCCCGCCACTGTTTCCACGAACTTTGATTGCAGCTCCAGATGTAGTTTGAATTCTATCTGGAACTCTTATTCCAGGCGTTGAAGCTGCTCCATTTTGACTCCGTACGATTGGTGTATAGGAATGGAGACTACGCCCAGTATTTTTATATCCCAGTTTTGTGCCTCTGGTTTGTACTGTTTTAGATTGAGCCAACTTGCGCTCCATCTTGTCTTTCATTGTTTTGGATGGGCGCCCATCTTTCATCATTTTCTTCGGTATCCTACTTAGTCTATCGGCAGTAGTTTTGCTGTATCTTGTAGATTTGCTAATTGGCCGATAACGTCTGTCTGCTTCTTTATAGCGGACATAAGCTCCGCCGTTCCAATATGGGGAATAGTTCCATGCATAATAATCCCAACCCCAGGCATAGCCAGACGATGGCCAGTAATACCAAGGATTGTACCAATAGTTAACCCATGGCCTTGATGTCCAAGGATCGACATAATAATAAACTGGATAGTAATAAGCTGGATAGAATCCATAGCTGACGTACCAGTCATTGTCCCAACCATAATCGTAGTGAACATTAATTTGGCAATTGTCTCTATAAGGATGGTATTGGTTCACATCATGACACTGAGTACATAGATATCGAGGATGCTCTACTTCCCTGCCCACATAGTAACTTGTATAATTTGTTACGATGTAATCTTCAGGATCTTCAAGACCAGTTACAGCAAAGTTGACCTCATTGATTGCCAGAAATGGATCACCAGCAACATAATAGTCCCACTGGATATCCAAGTTTTCATGATGGAAATCAACCTGGAGCTCTCGCAAATCAAAAGGATAAGCAGACAGGATTGCCTCAATATACTCTACACCATTTTCGCTACCAGCCCTGATTCTGGGAGCTCCCGGCGCAGGAAGATTATAAGTATGTCCTGAATAAATAGAACCATCATCGAACCTGCTTCGAGGCCATAATATTGTAACCTCTCCCTCGCTATCTATCCTATAGACGACAACATAGGCATCTTGATTAGTTTCAAAATGAGCTCTTACATTTTCACCTTTGCTGTAAACATCATCCTGTTCATCGTGCCAGACATTAACACGCATTGAAACATCTGAATATCCACTCCATGCATTCTCAGCAAGCAGAGTAGCTGAACAAACAGCCAGTAGAATAATTACCAACAAGGCCATCAACCCATAATAAGTACCGGTTTGAGTATTGCTTGTTGCATTAACCTGTTTCATGAGACACCTCCTAAGTTGAGTCGGTTAAAACCGAACAACATCTGTTTTCCTGTTTCCAGAATTTTGGCTATCAGGAGTTGATAATTCCGGATTATTTGGATCAATCTGATACGCCCAGTCTATTTCTACATACGACGATGTAATGTCGTAAACCCAGAATTTAGCAAAATGAAGTTCCATTGTTAGTGGTTCAACAATTCTTAATATGTATGAATGACCCTCTATTAGCTCACAAACGCCAGTATTCGAGTACCCATCGGATGGGGCCCAATCGACCCAGAGTAAATCTATTAAACCATAATCCTGAATCAGGACACCAGGCCTTGCTACATGCACAAATGGAATATTTTCATCATATTCTACGAAAATATCAGCGAACTGCGAGTCCCAGTCGATTACATTTCCACCAAGAGAGCTGAAGTCATAACCATCTAGATCGAACATCTTAACTTCTATGCCCTCTGGTCTTGGCGTGTCGCCTACCAGCTCAAAACTCAAAGCACTCGGGTTTCCTGCAGCATCAAATGCAGAGACTGCGTAATAATAAGTCTCTCCATTTGTTACATCGTAATCATCGAACCAATGTACTAATGAACTACTGTCATAGTTTTCATCCCACGCAACTTCAGCAATGAGACAATACGGGCCAACTTCTGGAGAATCTCCAGGTAGCTCAGGGCAGAATCGGTAAATAAGATAGCCAACAAGATCATCGACCTCATCGTAATAGATATCATTCCAGTAAACTGTTACTACTTGATCACCTGTTACACTAAAAACACCATTTGGAACTGCTGGTGGAGTTACATCAACTGCTGGTGGAGTTACATCAACTGCAACAACTTCTTCCTCACAACCCGAAATTGTAGCAAGCAGCATAATAAACAATGCAGCAACGGCAATAACTGATTTTAAAGAGATTAATTTTGTATTCATGGGCATCCTCCAGTTCAAAAGTCTACACACATAATTGCATCTATTGTGCCACAAATATTTATTGCCTCCTATATTTCTGCAAAAGTATATCTCACCAAGTTATCTAGTTGATTTTATTATAGTTGCACAGGTCGGACAAGTACTTACTTATTTGGCATTCATACTAATAGTCAAATGATTGGGAATACACATTGTCTACAACTAAGATATCTTGTCCACTGAATTGGACACTTTTATACAAAAACAAAGAGCTGACAACCCAAAGGTTACGGTTGATGTCTCGCCAAACATCAATACCTGTCAGCTCTTTTATTAAATTGTTCTTCGATTCTGGGGTTAAGATCTGTAAGCCTTTACCTGCGTCAATCCATGTACAACCAAACCCCACATCTGAATAGTACTTCAATCAAACTGACTCAGGAAAGTGCTTCATCTTCGCCGGTTGATGTTTAATAAACCTCAACCCCAAATTCGTTATTTGCAGTCTCAGTTGTTCCCTACAACCCACTACATACCACGCTACTTTGCATGAAATATGCCTATTATCAATATATTGGTTATTAGCTTAACATGCTTAATATCAACAAGTTAACCGATACCTAAATATTGCAAAAAGCTATTGTAGCCAAACATCTATTAATATTATTTATATAGCAAGTGAAGTTGGACCTATCTTGCAGTAACTAATGCAGTTACGACTATTAACTTTATTAACAATTATTCAGGGGGATTTAACAAAAATTTATAACTATCTGCGTATCAATCCATACAATCTGATTTTTTTCAGCAGATTAGGGTAACTAATACCCAGAATACGTGATGCTTGAGACTTATTTCCACCAGTGCGCTTTAAAGCTCTGGAAATTTCGCGACATTCAACCTCGCCCAAAGTTTCACGTAAAGGTGTAATTAAATCGCCATCAACAAAACCACGTCCACTCTCTGCAACATTAGAAGGCAGATATTCTTGATGAAGAGTATCACCAGATCGCATCAGAACCATTGCTCTTTTGATACATTTCTCTAGTTCACGAACATTCCCTGGCCATTCGTAAGAGACCAAAGCATCCATAAAAGATGGAGTGTAACCAGGAACATCAACTTGTGTTTCCCTGGCAAAACGAGTAATAAAATGATGAGCTAACAGCCTTATGTCCTTATGCCTATCACGTAAAGGTGGAATGTACAGAGGAAAATCAGAAATTCTATAGTAAAGATCTTCCAGAAAAAAAGCACTCTCTGCTTGCTGCTTCAAGTCACCCTTGCTTGCGCAAATAATTCTGACATTAATGGTTTTTTCCGTGTTGGAACCAATTTGTCGGACCCTGTGCCCATCCAGAAACTGCAGAAGTTTGCCTTGCATTGAAACTGGAAGTTTGTTGATCTCATCCAGAAAAATAGTTCCACCTTCTGCTTCAGCCAGAAGGCCTTTTTTGTCACTTGAGGCTCCAGTAAAGCTTCCCTTTAAGTGCCCAAAGAGTTCACTCTCGATTAGTGACTCAGGAATTGCTGCGCAATTTATAGACATAAATTTATTATTACTACGATTACTTAAAGCATGAATAGCATATGCAATAAGCCCCTTACCTGTGCCAGTCTCACCCTGAAGTAAAACCGTCAAATCACTATCTGCAACTTTCTGAGCTAATCCGAGCAACTCAAGCATCTTCTCGTCACCGGTAATAACATTTTCAAAGCTGTCTATCCCATCAACAGGTTTCGGTACAAACCCAGAATCCACGCCACCATTTGTGCGTTCCTGCAAGAACAAACCTAAAAACCCCATATAGGCATTAATAAACTCAAGTGAGGAACTTCGAAATTGGCTATCTCCAGCATCTGTTTGTTTCATAGCAAGAAATAACAGACCCTTGAAATTGCCTCGAGAGGAAACTGGTACAAATGTGCAGCTTGAGAAACCAGCCATCATTTCTTTAACTGGTGTTCCTGAAAAGTCATGGCTACTTACAGAAGAAAGTAACAGAGATGATTTGCTGTCATAGTTACAGCTTTCTTTATACCAGGACGACAGGCTAGAAGCCTGATTGCCAGGCAACCCTTCACTAGCAGCTGTTTTTAGGATTGTCCCTTTGGCATCTGGGATATCAATCGCAATGAACCCTACACCTGCCCCGCTACGTTCAATACAAGCATTCAGAACCGATGCTAAATTACCAGCTACTGCTCCATCACCCTTGAACATTGCAGTAATATTGTCACCTAATAAACCGAAAGATTCTCCTGGCTTCAATGAGGAGGACATCATCCTGCTCTCGATCCGCCCACGCAAATCTGCAATCGACAAAGTAGAAGCATTCTCACCAGTAGCAGTTATGATTCTCTCAAGTTCAGCGACTGCCAAAAGGGCCTCATCATATTCCTCAAGCTTGAGCTGGATTTCAGCCATGTCATGATGCAGCTCAATGAATAACTTCTCATCATGTGAAGTATCATAGTCGGCTACTAGCTTTACCAAATGGCTACGCATCAGTTTCAGCAATTCTGGATTGGAATTATCGATTCTGTGCCGAATAAAAGCATTGAGTGATCGACATGCTTCAATAGGCAGATTCTGATTAATAAATATGTCAATGGAAGCAATAAAGCCTTTGTCGGCGTCATCAAAATTTCTATTGGCTGTATTGGCAATACCTAAAGATCTGTTACAAAAACCAAGTTCATAATCTTCGCCACAAGAGCTACAAACTGCCAATGCGGCGTTTGCGGCCTCTATTGCCCTGTCCCAATCTTTGGCAAGTATATGAGCATCTGCACATCGGCGAAGTAGCTCACCCTCAAGATCAGTCACCGTCCCGACGGATTGTGCCCTATCAAGTCCACGACCAAAACTGTAAAGAGCAGCATCTATTTCGCCACGAGCTAGTAAAATATCTCCCAGATATTCATCAGCAATTGTTACTTCACGCCTGAAACCAGCTTGCTCTGAAAGTAGCTTACCTTCTATTATCAATTCTTCAGCCCGGAGCAAGTGACCTTCCTGGAGTTCTAAATATCCAAGAGCAAGACAATTTTTTGCCTGGCGAGAAGCGTCACCAAGGCTTTTGGCCAGCCTTAAGCTATTCCCAAGACTCAATCTTGCTTCCGAAAAGCTGCCTACTTTTCTTTGGATAATCCCCATATTTAACTGGAATCTTGAAAGCAAGTGAGAAGCACCATGATGCTCGGCAGTTGCAATAGCCTGTTTCTGAAGTTGAATCGCTTTATCCCAGTTACAAGCATTTTTCTGTATCAGAGCAATATTATTTTGTGAGATTGCTATACCTATATCATCTCCAACCCTACGGAAGGTAGATGCGGCATCGTAATAGAATTCTTCAGCTTTAGCCAGGCGACCGAGCCTGTGGTGACAAACTCCCATTGTCATCTGTAAATTGGCAACATCCACATGGTTATCTGAAACAGCCAAAATTGCAAATGCATGCTTGGATATTTTTAAAGCATCAACATAGCTGCCACGTTGTATGAACAGAGAAGCTCTTCTACCAAGTAGTAGCGCATGTTCCTGTTCTGACAAATCTTCTTCACTATCAGACAAAAGCTGAAAAGCCTGCTCAATAAGTGACGATGCAAGAGTTAAGTCCCCAATTCGCAGTGTCGAATCAATGGCTTTACAAAATACTGATAAACTAAGAGAAGGTGGCAAATTGCCACAATAGTCAGAATCAAGGAGTTTTGAGTAATATTCCAACGCTGAAGTATATGCAGAAGCCTCAAAGTGTAAGTCGCCGACATCAATCAACCTTGTAGCGTCATCTACATGAGCCTTATCAGGCTCTGAGTTGCTATTCTGTCCATACCGACTAACCATAACAATTGTCCCCTGGCGACTGGGTGGCAATTAAGAATTGACTACGATACTACTTGGCATGCTGTCAAAAAAACAGACCTACCATCCTCGCTGCGTCTATCAGTATATCAACAACATCATCAATACCTGTTGTATCACCGATAATTCCCTCTTCTTCAACAGGACCTGGGTCAGGAATAAATTTCTCCCCGGTAATTGCGTCATCAGGGTCCCCTGTCGAAATAAATTCGCCAGCCCCTTCAGAACCAGGAGGAGTCAATACTCCCTCTTGGAACAATGGATCATCCGCAATAACAGGAGAAATCAACGAAGTGGACAGTAGTGCACAAGCCAGTAGCAGAGTAAGAATGTAATGATCTTTTTTCATCTTTTTACTTCCAGTTTGGCATATAATCAAAAAGCGCATCAGCATAAATAGCAGATGACTAGTCAATTAAGTTGTATATATCTTACGTTTTTTCTTTCAAAGTGTCAAATGAACACTATGCAGGAGGTTCGGTATCTAATGCATATTTGTTGATTTTCTTATACAAATTACTTCGCTGCATTCCAAGTTTTTCTGCTGTTTTACTGATGTTGTAACGATTTTCTTTTAGCTTATGCTGTAAATACAAAGCTTCTGAACGATCCTTGAATTCTAAAAACTCTTCACAACCCATGAATTCAGGGAGAATTGAATCCTCCTTTTCTGAAGTACTTGTCAACAAAGGTATATCCTTCAAGCCTATCGTTGTTCCTGATGTAAGTATCAGTAACCTTTCAACAAGATTACGAAGTTCTCTCACATTCCCTGGCCAATTATGCAACTCGAGAAACTGATATGCCTCCATAGTAAATTCTTTAGCAGGGACCTTCATATTTTGTGAAATCAACTTCATGAAGTAGTCCAGGAGCAACCTGACATCACCTTCCCTGTTGCGAAGAGGCGGCAGATGAACTGCCAAGACATTCAACCTAAAAAACAAATCTTGCCGAAACCCTGTCTCAGGATTTGATAAATCTCTATTTGTAGCGGCAATAATCCTGACATCTACATGTCTAACCTCATTACTTCCAACCCGTTCAAATTTACTCTCCTCAACGGCCTTCAAAACCTTGGCCTGTGCCTCAGGGCTCATGTCGCCAATTTCATCCAGGAAAAGAGTACCTCCATCAGCCTGTTCGAATTTTCCAACTCGCATTTTTTCAGCGCCGGTAAAACTTCCTTTTTCATGACCAAACAATTCGCTTTCTACCAGTTCCGATGGAATTGCAGCACA
>JABIBH010000331.1 GCA_018652925.1 bacterium
ATAGTCGTGGTCTCACCCACAACCAAAGATACGCCACTTGTGGATATCGTTGGGGTAGCCGGTGGTGAATTTGCTTGCACGACAGTAATGGCAATGGTGTCTGATGATACATCCGTGTTCCCATCAGAAACCAATAACCAGACAAGATAATTCCCGGCATCTGTGGAGGCATCCAGCGTAGGCGTACCATTCAACTCCGATAGAAGCGGAGTTGTGGCGGTTGAAAGATCCGCCGAGGCATCCATCATATCCCATTCTATTTTAGTCAGACCCCCATCAATATCATAGGCATTCGCTTCCAGATATAATTCTCCACCGGTATTGACTGTCGATGGAAATACTGAAACAAAGCCAATATTTGGAGGAGTGTCTTTGACAATTTTCATGGTCCGCTTCAATGTCGTAGAGAGACTACCATCGGAAACATCCAAATTAATCGTCACATATCCTTCATCACCTGGCAGGGTTGGCGTCCGAAATGAAATGAAAGAGTCTGTGGCTGTGTCGATAGGGATTGAGTCAAAGGTTGCATCCTCATTGGATGTGTCAAACGCCGGATAGGAAATCGACCAGGTAAAACTTAAGGCTTTTCCTTCAGGATCTTGCGCGATTGCCCGTAAATCAACAGATTTGTTGGATGTTCTTTGAAAGGGCACATAGAAATCCGTTACGAATGGCGGATTATCGATGGTTACTTGAAATTGTGCATAACCACTGACTGCCCCACCATCACCATCTGTGACGGTGTATTTAACAGCATAACGCCCCGGATTTAACCCTGTTAATTCATAATCCGTGCTTGCATCCTGTGTCGCAACCACACTTGCGGTAGAAGGAGGTATCGTACCTCCGGAATGAACAATGCTGTCAAAAGCAAAGGTTAATTGCGCAGAACCGTCCGGATCGGAAGCGGAAACAGAAAGTATCAGTGTATCGTTTGGAGTTAAACCTACACCATCGATATCAGTATAACCACCTGCAACTTTTAGCACTTTCGTTTCATTAAACTGGGCACTGCTAATTTCAGGTAAAAGATTACTCTGCACAATTATTGAAAAGGGTTTGGAATCAATTAAGCTCATGCTATCGGAAACAATAACACCAGCACTATAAAATCCCGGTTCATCAATATCAAACGTAATGGTATCACCTGTAATATTTGTTGTTGATGGAGCAACTCCAGTTAACAAGGGTGACAATTTCCACTCTATATTATCAACAGAAACATTGTCGGATGCATCCACTATTAATGAAGCTGTACTACCCTGTTTATAAACAACATATTCACCAATATTGTTAGCTACATCTGCTGTCGCATCTGATTTATAGATATAATTAATAACCGGTGGTGTATTATCATCCGCTCTGAATTTTAAACTGGCCGTGATTTCATTGACACCATCACTAATTGTAATCGTAAGGGTATAATCACCATTGGCAACTTGTGTATGATCAATAACGATGGAACCATCATCACGCCCGACAGTTAGCGCATCTACCAGTGCATTTGATGAATCTATTAAAATTGCGGCATAGGTAAGATGCTCTCCCAACGGATCAAAAGCATCCACCAGAACATTCATAGCAGCATCTTTTTTCCAGGAGGTACTGAATCCGCTGATATCTCGAATTTCAGGTTTTGGGTTGTTCCGGATATAAACCCACTGCTCAATGGACGTCGATTCCGACCCCTGACCGTCATCAGCTGTAATTTTAACTTTAATCCAACCTTGCGTACTTGGTTCAAACGCGAGGGTATCAATAGTACTATCGGTCACAGTCGTAAACGCTGATCCCAGAGGATCTTCAAAAGAATATAGAACGGTGTCGTTATCAGGATCAGTAGCATCGACTGTGATCTCAAGTTCTTGCCCAACGGCAGGTGAACTGGGAGAAAAACTGACACCGGTAATAATGGGCTCTATATTCGCAAAGATTTTCAATTCACCCAGTTCAGATGTCGTCCCTCGTGCCAGTGTTGGCCAGATGATATCATTTTCATCTTCGATTTCCAAAGCTGTCCACCCACTTCCATAGAGATAAACCCGACCCAAACCCTCCTGCAGCGTATTGATTTCAAAGTTTCCAGCACTGTCGGTCACTGAGAATTCCCAACCATTACTCCAAAATACTTTGATATTGGGTACCGGAACACCTCGCTGACTGAGTATCTTTCCTGTCAAGGTTGCAGGGACACGATCAACCGTAAAATTAAACCCTGCCGAAGCAGTCTGGTTTGCGGCAATAACAAAATTCTTATAATATACGTTATCAAAAATGGTGACATTACCACTACCTGTTCCATCTTGTGGAGTTGCATATTGAAACATATAATTATCATAGGCTTG
>JABIBH010000332.1 GCA_018652925.1 bacterium
AAGCTTTTGCCAGCATAACGCGTCGTTTTCCACCTGCTGACATCTGGGCAAATTCGGTTGCAGGGTCAATTCCCATTTTTGTCAGAGCAGCATCGGCAAGATGATAGTCAATTCCTTCAGAAGCCACATCGCTTGCTGTACCAGGTAAATCGCCCGGGATTTCTTGCTGAAGTCGGGAGACACGAGTTCCTGATCTTAAAACAAGTTCACCTGAATCGGGGGTGAGGTCGCCAACCAGCAATCGCAATAAAGTGCTTTTACCAACACCATTTCTGCCAAGCAGACAAATCCGTTCACCTTTACCGATGGTAAGGTTTACATCATCAAGTAGCTTTGGTCCGCCAAGTGTCAGCGTAATGTTTTTCAGGTTTGCAAGTGCCACGCATTCTCCGTTGTGTTATGAATTGGTCTATGATAGGTTGCATATTCCGTTCAACCAAAGGAAAAGTCGATGTTTAAAAAATGTGAGCCTGGTTCATTCAGCTTTGAAACTGCAGTTGGCAGATGTAGTTTTTCATGGACTAAAAAAGGGATTAGCAGGTTTGTTCTAAACAGCGACGACTCATCAAGTAAACCAACTCCCGCACCAGCGAAAGCAGTTGCGCGCAGAATAAAGCAACACTTGAAAGGCAAACCGGATCAGTTGCTGGATATTCCGGTTGATTATTCATCGATTCCTGAGTTTCATAAAAAAGTTTTCAAAGCATTACGGAGAGTTAAATCCGGAAAAGTTATAACCTACGGCGAGCTTGCAAAAAAAGCAGGCAAACCGGGGGCAGCACGAGCAGTTGGAACTGCAATGGCATCCAACCCAGTGCCGATGATTATTCCGTGCCACAGAGTTTTACCAGCAAACAATTCCAAAGACCCAGTGAAACGTCTAGGTAGTTTTTCATCTGATGGTGGAGCCTGGACCAAAGCAAAGCTCTTGCATGCAGAAGGATTTATCTGGAATGAAGAACATGCAGAAGGACTGAGAGTTTTATCAAAAGACAAACAAATGCGAAAGCTGATAAAAGAACACGGTCCATATTTTCCACTCTCAACTGTTTATGGGTCTCAATACGGAGTTCTGGTTGAATCAATTATTCATCAGCAAATATCGATGGCAGCAGCTAGGACAGTTGGCAGAAGAGTTCGCGAGCTGACTCCTGGTGAATTGTTTCCAACACCGGAAGAAATGCTCGCACTTCCCGATGAAAAAATAAAATTATGCGGCATGTCTTATCAGAAAGTCAGTTTTCTAAAAAGCCTGGCTCAACATGTATTTGATGGAACCTTACAGCTCAACAAACTGCCAAAAATGGATGATGAAGAGGCAATCAAAACGCTTTGTATGGTAAAAGGTATTGGCAAGTGGACTGCAGAAATGTATTTGATGTTTAATCTTGGTAGACTGGATGTCTGGCCGGTGCAGGATCTTGGCTTGATGAATGGAGTCAAGCTGCTTGATGGGCTGGATGAAGCCCCGACAGCAAAACAGTTGCAGCCGATTGGCGACAAATGGAAACCGTACAGAAGCATGGCAACCTGGTATTTGTGGCGATCGCTCTAGTTATTCGTATGCTTTATCCACTGCACAAATAAATACAAAATCATCATTGCCGTTGTTACGGAATTGATGAAGTTCATCAGGCAGAATGATTGCAAAGTCGCCTGTAGTTACAGGCAGACCATTACCATCGGGATCAACCAATTCACCATTGCCTGATAACACATAGTTAAGATGTTCAAAAGGGTGAGAGTGTCTTGGGGTATGACCACCTGGTTCTACCGTAAAAACACGAAATGAAAATGCAGGAGCGCCATCGGCGGAGCCAATAACAAGTTGTTTTAATGCTCCAGCAGCTCCGTCCATATTTACTTCTTCTTTTTTAACGTCATTCAGTTTTTTAATCAACATCAGAAACTCCTCGTCAGTGAAATTCCGCCACCAGAATTTGTGAAAGCAGGTGTGATCTTTAATGATCTATTTTCATGAAGGCGCAGAATTGTTTTTGCAATAGCATAGCCAGCTACAGACCCAAGCAGTACATCACTTGGCCAATGCTGCCGTGAAGTTATTCGCTGTAAAGAAACAGTAGCTGCAGTCCCATAAGCTAAAGCCGAAATAGATTTTTGGCCACCATGATAGGAGGTAATTGTAGCGAGCTCCCAGACATTGAGTGAGTGACCAGAGAGAAATGAGGTACCGTCACTCGGTGAAAAGCTGTAAGGACCGTTGTTTACATGAGGTCTGTTGCGACCGATAACATGAGTTGTAAGATCACGCAGAGCACCACTGATCAAGTGGCATTCAACTATTTGTGAAGTTATTTTGGTCAACTGCTGCTTGTTGGTTGTGTAGCCAAATAGTAAACCGCCATACCAGAACTTATTCATTTTTCCCATGTGTCCGACAGGTTCAACACTCTGGCCATAGTCAAGGATTGGCCTGTAAAAAGTGTGATCCATATTGCGTTGAAATGCATCGCTGATTTCCTGGTCATATTTATAACAAAGCGCAAAGACAGTTAACAGCGTTCCGGTTTTGATAGCGCTTTCTTTATCTATTCGTAGAGGAGAAGAGTATACATGAGTTGCATCGGAAATTGCCAGTGTGGCCGGGTTTTCTGCGAAAGCAGAACCGGCAATCAAAAGTATTATCAGCGCTCTGAACATATTCCTGTCCCTATAATTAATGCAGAAGTCAACAGTCCTGGAAAAATTGCTTCAACTGAGCCACTTCCAAAAGCGAGCCAAAGAATTGCAACCAGCCCGGAAGTTACCATCGACATCATAATAATTCGGCCAGAAACATTTACATTTGTGAAACTCAGCACAACAGGAAACAACAGTACAGGAGTACC
>JABIBH010000333.1 GCA_018652925.1 bacterium
GGAACTGCCCCAACTCCGATGGAAGCTGTACTCCATGCACTTGCAGCTTGCGCCATGGTTGATGTTGTTTCAATTCTGGAAAAAATGAGACTGTCTATGGAGTCATTGGAAGTTGAAGTAAGCGCAGAACGTGCAGATGATCATCCAAAAGTATTTACTAAAATTCATCTAAAATTTGTTGTTACAGGCGACCTGACTGAAAACAAGGTCCAACGTGCCATAGAGCTTTCAACAGAAAAATATTGTTCAATCAGCGCAATGCTCAGCTCTACCGCTGAAATAACTCATGAACTGGTACTACTCTAAGGCCTCACTCCTCTTGATTTACTATTAAAACTGTGGTACACTCAGGGGCAGGATTATTATCCCGCCAATATGTCCTTGTTGTTCACGTTACATTCAATTGAGGAGAACTCATGATTCGTCGTACCGCTTTACTCATCATCGCTATGGTTTGTCTGTGGAGCATTGTTGCAACAGCCGCTGTAGTAGATCAGAGCATTTACACTGAACTTGCCAATGTTCGCGATGGCGAAATGGTCAAAGTTCTGATGCTTATGGACAGTCAGTTTGATTTGTCCGAACTGGATAGATCACTTGAAGGATCAACTCCTTCATACAGGCGCGAAGCTGTTATGTCGGCAATGCGTCAGTTTGCTCTTGATAGCCAGAGCGAAGCTCTGGCAGTTCTGGAATCTGAACTGAGAGATGGCCATGCAGTTCGTCCACACACTCTGGTTCTTGCTAACGCAATTTCATTCCAGGCGGACTCACACTGTGTTGCTCAACTTGCAAGCTCACGTAGTGCAGGAACTCTTTATTCCAATAATAAATATTTACTAAAATCAGATGCCGTACAGAGTGAAGCAATTGAAGAAAACTCAAACAGGGCAACTGCCTGGGGTGTTTCCTGGGTACATGCTGACGATGTTTGGAGCACACACGGTATTACTGGCGACGGCATTGCTGTCGGTCACCTTGACTCAGGTGTCTGGATGACTCATCCGGATCTGGTAAACGGTTTTTGGGTCAACCCTGGCGAGATTGCCGGTAATGGTATTGATGATGATGGCAATGGATATATCGACGATGTTAACGGATATGACTTTGGTGACAATGATCCCAATCCAAACGATGATGCATCCGGTGCTGGTCACGGTACTCACACAGCAGGAACAGTTGTTGGTGACGGTACAGGCGGTACAGCAACTGGCTGTGCTCCTGGCGCTGATCTGATGGCATGTAAAGTTGCCGATTCATCAGGTAGCATGTCTCTGGGCTCTGTTTGGGAAGCACTGGATTATGTTGTAAATAACGGTGCAAGAGTAATCACAATGTCTCTTGGTATTCCTGGTGAGGTTCCAGCTTCTTATATGCGAACTGAACGTAATCTAGCTAACGGTATTCGTGCTGCCGGCACAATTTTCTTCAACTCATCAGGTAATGAGCACGGCGCAGAAACCCCTCCAACAGAAGTTGGCATGACTGCCCGAGTTCCTGCACCATGGAACCCAATGGCTGTTCCTTACAGCAGTTGCGGTGGAGTAGTTGCAGTTGGTGGCACAAGCTATCAAGGATATAGCTATTATACTGCTTCATCACGTGGACCTGTTCACTGGGGTGACGTTGATCCATGGAATGACTGGGATTTTTCAACTGGCCACGGCTTGACCAAACCGGATGTTGCTGCTCCTGGAACAAGTGTTAATTCTACAACTGTTGGTTCCGGATACTCTGGCAACAGCTGGAGTGGAACATCAATGGCATGCCCTCATGCAGCTGGTGTTGCAGCACTGATTCTGGAAAAGAACCCAAGTCTTTCACCAGCCGGTGTTGATTCAATTATGGAACAGTCTGCGAACGATCTTGGTTCTTTCGGTAAAGATGTTATTTACGGTAGTGGTTTGATTGATGCCATGGCTGCAATTGCAGCAACACCAACAGCAACAGTTCCTCATTTGGTTGCTACCAGTTTTACCCTCATTGATGCAAGTGGCGATGGCGCTATTGATCCAGGTGAAAGTTTTGAACTGGTTTTTGATATCGATAATAATGGAACAGTGAGTGGAACCAATGTAACTGCAGGTTTAGCTGTAGGTGCAGGATCCTCAATTACAGTTACTGACAGCGCTGGTTCCTTTGGCACCATTGCTGCCGGTGGTTCAGCTGATAACAGTGGTGACACTTTTGCACTTACTTGCGATGGTGGAGCTGTTCAAGGTGAAATATTCTCAATTTATCTGACTATGTATGCACAGAACGGTTATGAGAAAACCATGGACTTCAGTTACTATGTTGGATTGCCTGATTGGCGAACACATAATGCTGGTATGGTACTTGGTACAGTTACAGATGCTGGAAGCATCGGTTGGATGAGTACTGCTCAATCTGAAGGTGCCGGCTTTGGTCCTGCAGGCGTGAACGGTCTTTATATCGGTTCATTGTGGGGCGGTACAGGTAGTACTTATGTCTGTAACAATGATTTCTCAGACTCTGACAATGTAGAATGGGTAGTCAGTGGCACTCCAAACGGACGTGTTCGTGATAATGGTGCTGTAGTCAGTGACCAGGACTTCTCTGCTATATTTAGTGATGCAGGACATGCTTCACCTAAAGACATTGTTGTTGAACAGGAGACCTTTGCATTTGGAAGCGCACCAAACGATGACTTCGTAATATTCCGTTACACAGTTCGCAATGAAGGCGTTACCAATATGGCTCAATATTGGGCTGGTATCTTCTGTGACTGGGATATAGGCGACTCTGGTCAAAATCAGGGTGGTACAGATATAGGGCGCCAGGCTTCTTATATGTATGCCGCTAATGATCGACACTTTGGTGTTGCTCATATTGGCGACGCACCTCTGGAAAATGTCTCACTTATCAGCAACCCTGATTATGTTTATCCAAATGGATTTATTTCTGACAGTATTAAAAGTAGATACCTTAAAGGTCTTTTTAATACTGCTGTTACACCAAGTTTAGATGATTGGTCTGCACTTACATCTGCAGGTCCAGTTGTTCTGAATGCGGGCGAAGAAGTTGTGTTTGTCTTTGCCATGGTTTATGGCGACAACCTTGCAGACTTCCAGGCTAATGTCGATGCAGCAGCAGCTGTTGACTTAGGTGACGGAATCGCAGCAATTGACCCAGGTCAAATTCCTGCAAAGTTCAGACTGGCACAAAACAGTCCAAACCCATTCAACCCAATGACTGCTATCAAGTTCAATGTTGAAACTGAAGGTAGCATTAGACTTGGTGTTTACA
>JABIBH010000334.1 GCA_018652925.1 bacterium
GTCTTACTCTTGCCCAATTTTTTGAAGAACGATACAGCCGCAAATTCAGGATATTCACAGGGCTGGTTGCGTTTGTTGCAGGGTTGATAAACTTCGGAATATTCCCTGCTGTAGGTGCCCGATTTTTCATCTACTTCTGTGGACTGCCTCAATCATTTCCACTATTCGGTTTTGATGTGAGCATGTTCCCGGTTCTAATGATCGGGTTATTGAGTATATCGCTTTACTTTGTTTTTACCGGCGGGCAGATTGCTGTAATTATTGCCGATTTTTTTCAAGGCGCATTTATCAACATCGTTTTTGTAATCATAATTTTGTTTCTGTTTGTCAAAGTTGATATGGGACAGATTCATGCTGCACTTTCTCAAACACCAGGCAGAGAGGCTGCAAAAGAAATTGTACAGGTTCAGGATCCACAACAGTACAAGCTGTTGACTGAAACTGAGCAACAGGAACAGGTTCTGGAAATTGAGAACAAATATGAAAATAAATCCCGGATCAATCCTTTTAAAACAGGCCATGTTGAAGATTTCGATTTCTGGTTTTTCCTGATCGGCATTATTGGTGTGATGTACGGGACGATGAGTTGGCAAGGTGCTCAGGCGTATAATGCATCGGCAAAATCTGCTCACGAAGCAAAGATGGGCGGGGTGCTTGCCGGCTGGCGAGGAATGCCTCAAACTCTGTTCTTTTTGTTTGTGCCGATAGTTGCCTACACCTTGATGCACCACTCTGACTTTTCATATCTGGCCGAGTCAGTCAATGCGTCACTTGCAGGAGTTGGTTCTGACACTTTGATCAGCCAGCTCAGAGTGCCACTTGTGTTGTCGTACTTTCTGCCTGTCGGACTGCTTGGTGCTTTTGCTGCAGTGATGATTGCTGCATTTATCAGCACGCACGACACCTACTTGCATTCATGGGGCAGCATTCTGGTTCAGGATGTAATTATGCCGATGCGTAAAAAGCCGTTCACTCAAAAACAGCATCTGCTTGCACTGCGACTCTCAATTACTTTTGTAGCTCTGTTCATATTCTTTTTCAGTTTGCTCTTTAATCAGACTCAGAAGATTGCACTTTTCTTTGCAATTACCGGAGCAATTTTTGCAGGCGGATCGGGTGCTGTAATTATCGGTGGTCTCTACTGGAAGCGGGGCACAACTCAGGCTGCATGGACAGCAATGATTGTAGGTGCTTCTATTGCAGTTAGTGGAATCATCGCAAAACAGATTTCATCGGAGTGGCTTGCTTCCCCAGACGGATTTGTCTTTTTGAAAAACTTCATTTTGGGAATGCGCGACATCAATGGCCAGATTTATTGGGCAATCGGCATGGGATCGTCATCACTGCTTTATGTTGTAATCTCTTTGATGACTCGCACATCCTGCAACATGGACAAACTTCTTAATCTGGGTGAATTTGCAGTCTATCAAGAGCTGCAAATAGTAAACGAAGTGCCTGACAGAGGCTGGAGATTGTTGGGAATGGGTAGAGAGTTTACTAAGGGCGATAAAATTATTTTCATCCTGAATTATATCTGGACCGGTGGCTGGACGGTTGTGTTTATCATCGGAACAATTTATAACTTGAATCATGAAGTAGCTGATGCGGTCTGGATGAAATTCTGGGAAATTTACCTGATTATTCAAATCGTTATTGCAGTAGTTTCAATATTCTGGTTTACAACTGGTGGGTTGATTGATTTGAGGACAATGCTGAATCGATTGCAACACAGAGACCGTGACGAATCCGATGACGGTTTTGTTGTCAGGGAGAACAAATGAAAAGCAAAGAACATGATTTGATAATTGAGAGAGTAACCCAGTTCAATCGGCGGCTGCAGAAGCAGTTCATTTCCGATGCCATTGAGTTCACAGCTGAGTATTTCAGATCCGATGAACCGGTGTTCTTTGCTGACAGATTAAAACACGAGTATAAACCAATTGCCCAAGGCCAGCAGTGGGGTAAGAAATGGGACTCCGCCTGGTTTAAGTTGACCTGTGAAGTTCCTGAAAACTGGAAGGGCAAAAACCTGGCAGCGTGCCTGGATTTCTCCGGTGAAGGGCTTGTTTTTTCAACTGACGGTGTAGCATTGCAGGGCATAACCAACGGCTCAATTTTTGATCCTGATTTTGCCAGAACCTTTGTTCCGCTTGAAGCTTCCGGAGCACTGGAGCTATGGGTTGAGGCTGCCGCGAACAGCCTGTTTGGAGTTTATACTGACAGTGATCCCGCAGAAGATGACCCCAACAGGTATGGCAATTTTGATGCAAAAGTTGAAAGCATAAAACTGGTTGTTTTTGATGAAGATGCGTGGCATCTGTATA
>JABIBH010000335.1 GCA_018652925.1 bacterium
CAGAGCTACAGAAGCTTCTGCTTTTGCAACGCTCTTTGTAGGAGCGGTGGTTAGTGCTTCGCAGGACTACAATAATCAACCTCTCGATGCAGCCATAACCAGAAATAGCGCCAACTATGATGCTGCAACAATTACACAGCTTGGGCAAATTCGTATGCAACAAATGACAAATACTATGCTACGAAGGAATACAGTATTCCCTGATCAGGCAATTACTGGCTTTATGTTTTTTGATAATCTTCCAAAAATTTGGACCGACACTCGATTTGAAGTAACAATTACTCTTCCAGATGGTGAAAAATCTATGGCGTTCAAAATTGAAGTTGGTGATTGGGAATCTTCGTGGGATTCTGCAAAAATACAAAATGTGCAAAGAATTAATCGAGGTTTGCGGTAATTATTCTCTAATACAAAATCCCAAAAAAAAGAGCCCGCACTCTGCGGGCTCTTCCAACTAACAATATAATTTTACTGTAAACTGCCAATTTCAGATTCAACAGCCTCCAGAACTTCACACGATTTAACCAGTGCCATCATTCTGGTATGGTCTTCGTGTAATGGCCTGTCAATATCAAGGAATTCAACGTGCTTGCGCACAACCTCATGTGCCTTCTGCACACCAACACCAGGTTTGTGATCCCGAAAATCGATTGCCTGAGCAGCGGCCATCAACTCAATTCCCAGCACACCATAAGCGTTCTCCAGAATCTGAGCATTTTTGATAGCTGTGTTCATTCCCATCGACACAAAATCTTCCTGGTCGGCAGCAGCCGGAATAGATGCAACCGATGCTGGTGTAGACAAAATCCGCTGTTCAACAATCAGAGAATCAGCAGTGTATTGACTCAACATCAAGCCGGAAAACATACCTGCACCTTTGGTCAGGAATGCTGGCAATCCAACGCTCAGCGCCGGGTTGAGCAAACGATTCAATCGTCTTTCGCTTAAAACCGATACCATTGTAATTGCCTGGCCAGCCATTTCCATCGGCAGAGAAACCGGTGTGCCCTGGAAGTTGGCACCGGAAACAGCTTCATCGGTTTCAGGGAAAAATACTGGGTTGTCTCCAACACCATTCAATTCAATTTCAACCTGACTGCGGGCGTAAGCCAAAGCATCGTGAGCAGCACCAATTACTTGAGGTGTTGAACGCATTGAGTAAGCATCCTGAACTTTGACTTTGAGTTTGCCGGTTTTCAGGTCACCACCTTCAGTGACTTTGCCTATCGATTTTGCAGAGCGAACTGCACCAATGAAACCGCGTGCTTCATGCAGTTTTGGAGTGTACGGCTTGAGGTTTGCGAGTAGGCCTTCAAGTGACATCGCGCAAGTAATCTCAGCCTGCTTCAAGAACCTGTTCATATCAAACAGTTGAATTGCCCTCATTGCAGTCAGTACATTTGAGCCGTTGATTGTTGCCAGACCATCGCGGGCTTTAAGACCTGGAACCGGTATGCCGGCTTTTTCAAAAGCTTCTTTACCAGAGATCAATTCGCCTTTATAAAATGCGCGGCCCTCACCCATCATCAGCTGGGCAATCTGGCTCATCGGTGCAAGATCACCACAAGCTCCAACCGAGCCTTTTTGACAAACAAATGGCGTAACACCTTCGTTAAGCATTGCAACCAGAGTCAATGTGATTTCTTCCCGACAGGCAGAGCGTCCATTGGAATGAACATTCGCGCGACCAAGCATTGCGCCTCTGATATATTCAATTGGGGCAGGGTCGCCAATGCCAGCAGAGTGGTTGTAAATCAAATATTTTTGAAATTCTTTTACTTGATCATCGTTCAGAACAATTTCAGAAAACTCTCCGATGCCGGTATTAACGCCATACATAATTTCGCCGGCTTCAATCTTTTTCTCCAGCATTGCTCGACAAGTGCGAATTCGTTCCATCGCATCAGGATGGATTTCAACTTTTTCATTATTGCGTGCAACAGCTATTACCTGCTCAATAGTCAGGTCATTTCCAGTCAGCACAACAGTCATCTGAGTATCTCCTTACAGAGGTGAATCAATTAGAACCAGTCCAAGTTAACCTGAATGATTATTGAGGGCAAGAACAGCTAAATTGACATTCCTGAATAAACCATACCATTTTTGTCCTGTTTATGGTATCATGTACTACTTGGAACAGCCCTCGCGACATAATTAATTTTTGGGGAGGAAAAAATGAGCATCCAACAACACAAAAACACCAATAAGACAATCTTGATTCTGTTAACCATGGTATTACTTCTAACTATGAGTACTGGCATGGCTTTAGCCTATTCCGGCGGCCCTCCCAATGGCAGGACCAATGCCCCAGGGGAAGGCAATTGTACCGGATGTCATTCTTCTTTTCCATTGAACTCAGGCAGTGGCTTACTGTCGATTTCAGGGCTTAGTGGCGCATATGACGCTGGCCAAAGCTATGATCTGATTGTCAGCCTGGAAGATCCCAGTGCCCAGCGCTGGGGATTTGAGTTCACAATTATTGGTGACAATGGCCAGGAGATTGGTTCTCTGACCAGCCTGGACAGTCATACACAAACTTCAGCCTCGGGCTCCAAAGCCTATGCCAAACAAACATCACAGGGCTCACAAAACGGAACCACAACCGGCGTTACCTGGACCGTCCGTTGGACCGCACCTGCGTCCGGCGCTGGTAATGCATCTATTTACATGACAGGTGCCGCGGCAAACGGAAATTTCAGCACTAGCGGTGACCGTATTTATGCTATCAGTGAAACATGGACTGAATCAGATGTATCAGCAGTTTCACTACCATTACTAGCTGCTGCCGAGTTGAAGCCAAATTATCCAAACCCATTCAACCCTCGCACAACTATTGCCTATGAACTTTCTGAGTCACAATCGGTCATGCTGTCCGTTTATGATCTGGACGGTCGCCTGGTGCGTCAGTTGGAAAATGGTATCCGTAGCGAAGGAACTCATGAAGTGGTTTGGGATGGCCTGGACAGCAGCGGCGTGGCCGTTTCTTCAGGAACATATTTCTATCGATTACTGACTAATAGAGTAGATGTAAAACGTTCCATGGTTCTGGTCAGGTAGCGATACCAGAGTTTGTAGTAAATGAAGAAAATTTAGCTCCCCCTGATATCAGAGGGAGCTTTTTATATCTGGGTAACAATATTGTTACCAACTCTTGCTGTCAGACATCAGCAAATAACTCACGCCATAAAACAATGCTGACAAAATCAAAGCCGCAGAGAAACCATGTAGAAAAGCAACCAGCAGAATAAGAGTTGCGCCGATAACTGATGCCACACCATTTACTGCAAAGCCCCAGTCAATCAAACCACCAACTCGCAGCCCGCCTTTTGGAAATGGCATTCCCATGAAGAATCCAAGCGGTGCAATCAGGATTGCAGAAACTATCATACGTGGGACCTGAGAAAGTCCTACAGAAGCATCACGCAGGAATCCGAACAGAAAGATTTCCAGAACCAGACACAAAATCAGGCCAGCAAAAGCTGTTCTGTCTGATACACTATCTGAGAATCGACTTCCAATTCCCGACGCCAGAAACAGAGTCAACAGTACTGTTGTAATGCTATGCAGTGACCCACCAATAAACAGCGCATACTTCTGAATCAGAATAACTTCAACCGACATAAATCCAAGACCGATAAAGAAAAAATACAACCAGGGTCTGGCTCCAAGTTTTTCACCTTTAAAGACATACGGCAACAGATTCAGAGGCACAATTATTAGAACTCCAAGACCAAGAATTATCACGATTAGCATTTTTGCCAGCGGGAAACCCATGACTTCATAAGGAAGTACTTTTTCCAATTTATCAAACGAGAAGTTTTTCCAAAGTCCCATTTGAGAAACATAAGGTCGATTGTCATTACAAGGAGAAAGATCAACAGCCACACTGTCTTGTTGGCTTTGCCATCCTTTATCAACAATTCTGTTAATCAGATTTTCCTCGCTACCTTCGGGCGCAGGGAAAAGAAGAGCTATGTCTTCTGCCCTTTCAGGGGTAAGTGGCCCAAAAGCATTTTGAATAATTTCGTTGGTTAATGGGGCTTTTGACAGAAGCAGCATTTTCCTGCGCATCGATGGTAAATTGTATATCGCATAATGATCACGGGGATTCTCAACCCCTGCCATTTTCAAACCCTCTTCAAGTTCAGTTACCAGCCTGACCATATAGAACTGATGTTCCATCATCATAAATCCACGGTCACTTAATGAATTCCAGTAATCACGATATGCTTCTGTTGTGAACAGATAATTTTCAGCAAGCGCAAAACTTCCAGAAGTTAGCGCAGCAAAAGTGTTTGAACTCAGGGAGTAAATAATATCGAACTTATTGTTGAATCTGCGTACATACGCACGGGCATCCTCTGTAACAACTTTTACTCGTGGGTCATGATAAATTCTGCCTGTAAAATCACAAACTTCACCTTCAAGCATCATTGCGTTTATCTGAGGGATAACCTCAACAGCATGAACTTCGGTAGCACCTGCTTGCAGGGCCTGCAGAACATCAGTACCACCACCAGCCCCAAGAGATAGAAAACAGCTGTTTCCCTGTTTTTCAAGAAGCCAGCTGACATCAATCCCAAACTCAAAACGCAGAGAATCTGGTCTATCCCAGTTTCCATCAAAACCATAGAGAGGAGAATGTGCAGCATTATCAATCTGAAAACCTCGATAATCTGGACTATAATCAAAAACTTTAACCTTGGCAGTCGCATCCCAGTTTTCATAAATAACTGGCGCTCGTTCTTCCCGGTCCTGTTTCAATAAATCGGATGCTGAATAACCAAGTACAATCATTGCCATCAATAGCAACAAAGGAAGAACTTTCCATGCTTTTTTACTTATAACCAGAGACGCTAAAACAACAGGCAGTGCTGCAAGAAATGTTGCAACAGGTGTGGTGAATTTGTTCATCGCAATAATTATCAGAACGATTCCACATGCCGCCGATATCAAATCGGCCATATATAATTTTGGCAATTTATTGCCGCTACCTCTGAATGCAAGGGCAAGCACAATACCGCCAAAGAAGTAAGTTGAGTTTAGAAGAAGCATTGCAACAACAAATCTAAACAACATCTCGGGGCTATTGAAAAGCAGTCCCATATTCAAATCCAGCAGAAATACAAGTGGTGGACCTGCAACTGCTGTCATGCCAGTTAAAGCCAGCAATGGCCCCATATAATTCTGATTATTCAACTTTGGGAACAACCTCAAAGTCAATGCACCAAGCCCCAACCCCATCACTGCAAGCGATAAAATCAGAAAAGCAAATGAATACCAGAACTCTGCAGAAAATATTCTGGTCCATGCCAATTCAATAGAAATGATACTCACTGATACTGCGATAACGCCAAGATACCTGTTTCTCATTTTAATCTCCGTTGGTTCAGTATTACTAATCAACCGATGGAACTACGTTAAACTTAAATAGTTGTTTCATATCGACATTATCTAAATAGTATCATAGACTGTGAGCTGGAGGTTGCTATGCTTCAATTCAAACAACTCCGCTATTTCCTTGTCATAGTGCTTGCAATTCTAGCAAGTATTTTTCTCAATTCAGGAATCAGCATACTTATTCTGGCACTGCTGTCTTTTGTGGCATTGCGCGAATACCTGTCTCTGCTCGACATTCGTATTGAAGATCGCTTCGGCATTCTTGTCTCCTACCTCTCTATTCCATTTCTGTTTTACCTGGTCTGGATCAACTGGTATGGACTTTTCATAATTTCCATTCCGGTCTACACATTTCTGATAGTGCCTTTTTTCATTGCACTTGGGGGTCGTACTCGCGGCATCACTTTTTCGGTCGGTGCAATCGATTTCGGGCTCTTCTTTTTTGTTTTCTGCCTCGGTCATCTTGCCTATCTAATAGCATACGCCCCAATGATGGCAGCACTCATAATTCCGATAATCGCAATTTGCGATATGCTTGCCCGTAAGTTTCCAACTAAACATTTTTATTATGCTCTTTTATCATTGCTCATTATTACTCCAATTCTGGTTCTGGTTGGTCCGCTTGTTGAGATACCGCCGCTTCTATCTCTCTGCCTCTCAATAATTATCATTGCCCTGGTTTATAAAGGTCATTTCACTCTCAATGCGATTGGTGAAGATCTGGGGATCAGACCAGATCGATTAACACCTGGTCGCGGTCTTGCACTGGACAGCCTCAAAGCATACCTCTACAGCATCCCGGTGCTCTTTCATTGCCTGCGCTGGATTCTGCATATAGGTGACCCAAAATGAAACCGCGCGTTTTAGTTCAGCGGTTCTTCTTTCAGCCGCTAATCAAGTTTGTATTCGGGTTGAATATTCTCGGCAGAGAAAATCTTAAGGAGTTACCTCAGTTCATTCTGATTTCAAACCACAACTCTCATCTTGATACTCTGATTTTGTTGTCCGCGCTTCCGTGTTACAAGATTCAAAACACTCATCCACTTGCAGCAAAAGAATATTTCTCAAGAAACAAACTGCTTTTCAATTTTATGAACTGGTTATTACAGCCTGTCTGGGTTGACAGAGAAAATCCTTCTGATGCATTGGCTGAGATGCAAACACTTATCGAAAAAGGCCACAACCTGATCCTGTTTCCTGAAGGAAGCAGAGGCGAAGCTGGCGTCATCACAGAATTCAAAAGTGGCATCGGCAGACTGGCAAGTAACAATCCTGATCTGGCTATTGTGCCTGCATATCTTGAGGGACCGGAAAGAAGTTTTCCCAAAGGCACTTCCTTTCCAATTCCTTTATGCAACCATCTGACAATCAGCCCTGCCAGGCTTTTGACGGGCAACCCCCAATCGATTACCGAGCATCTGCATGAAGAGCTTATGACGCTTGCCCATGAAGAACAGTCAGCAAGACAACAAAGGCCAGTTCCACATAGCAAGCCTGTTCATGTTGCAATTCTTGGAATTGATGGTTCTGGAAAAAGTACACTTTCCAGAATGCTTGCTGAGTTGGAAACGCAAAGCTGCTGTCTTGTCAGCGATTCAATTCAAAACTACAAAAATGGAAAACCTTGCGACACACAGCCGCTACTGCTGGACAGTGTTCGTAAATGGGCCGGCAAAAAAGCAAAGCAGGCAAAGTCACTTAAAAGTTATAAAATTCCAAAACTGACTGAATTGATTCTGCGAGACAAACTGCTGAGTGACATCAATCGCTGGTACAGACCGGATGCGGTTTATCTGGATGGCGCACCGTTGTTGAATATGACTGCGTGGGCGGTTTTGTATAAAGAACAGTTTTTTAATCGAGAAACCTGTATAAAAATTATCGACGCTCTAACCGGTGTTTCGATTAAAAAGAGAGACCCGATTTTCAAGCAATTCCCTGAATTGAAAACACTGCGCAAAATCGGTAATTTACATAAACCTGATGTTATGATTTTTCTGGATGTCCCAGCTGAAGTTTGCATCAGTCGGATAGAGTCCAGAGGTGAAGATAAACAGGTTCATGAAACAACAGAAAAATTAACCCGTCTGCGTGATGCATATCTTCTGATCTGTGATGTACTGGCAGAACAAGCACATATCATAGATGGTAACCGACCACTGGTAGATGTCGTCGCTGACGCAACAAAGGTTGTTCAAAATGAAAATTGATGTAATTGCCACAACCATTTCCGGCTCAATTTCCGACTGGAAAAAAATTGAGCAGATCAAACCGTTATTTGCAGAACACGGCTTCAACGATGTCACTCTTCACAGTTGCGACACTCATTCTGAAGCAAGACAAATAGCCTGCAACTCACTTCTGGCTGGTGGCCGCAGACCAATCTCCGCAGGTGGGTCCGGAACCTTCCGCTCAGTAATGGAAGGATGTCTGGATTCAAGTGTTCCAATGGATGAAATCCGGCTCGGCTTCCTGCGCAAAGGCTCAGCTGACCTCATTGGTAAAGTTCTGAAAATGCCAG
>JABIBH010000027.1 GCA_018652925.1 bacterium
CCTCCAATATCATCGGCAGCATTAATATCGATTTGTGCATGAACAAGTAAAGTGTCAGCGATGGTGAAAGCCTGCCCTTTTGCAAGGACAGGAGTCACTAAAATCAATATCAGGAACAGTATCTTTTTCATTATTCAGCAGCTCCAAGAGTCACAGTCACATCATCCGCCCAATACTTGCCAAAGCTCATATTGAACAGAAAAAAACTGATTTTTTCCGGATTTTCCCCTTCTTCAAACTGATGTGTCAAAGTCAAAGGCTTCCAGTCAGATGTTCTGCGTATAAGAGGATCGTGGGTTCGAACAACTTTCGCTTTGCCACCAGGCATAACAATAATCATTTCAAGAACCAGATAACTACTCAACATTTCGGTTTTAAGATGGACCTTACAGTCCAGCTGTTGGCCCGCTACATCAGGATTATCAATCTTGAGCAGCAGTGATCTGCCTTTATCCTGAAAATCTCCAACCAGGGACCCGTTGCCGTCAAACGAAACATCGGCGACAAATTCCAGTTTTTCGTCATGGCTGTCATCAGCTGAAGTTATTGGCATTTCGAGCAGTATTTTTGGTCCAGAATCAAAACATCCGACAAAGACAACCAGCAGTGAAATAAGAAACAACTTGTACAAGAGAACAATCTCCTTATCATTTAAGAACGACATTTTAATTCAGGTTAACACATGATTCCAGTTGTGCCACCTGATTTTAACCAGCAGGAACAATAAATGAACCAAAAACCAGAAATTAAACAAAATAAATTAACCAAAATGCTGTGTGTTTGCACAACCGTTGACTGCACTGAGTGCAAAACAGCGATACTGCTTATGGTTAACGTTTTTGTTCTGCTGACAAGCTACTACATCCTCAAAACTGTCCGTGAACCACTTATACTTGCTGGTGGCGGTGCTGAACTGAAAAGTTATACTGCTGCAGGTCAAGCTCTGTTCCTTTTTGTTGCAGTTCCTGTCTATTCCTGGCTTGTAAACAGGATGGATCGATTAGTTCTCATCAACAGACTAACCCTGTTCTTTATTTCCAATCTCGTACTGTTCTACATACTTGCTCAGCTGAATGTTCCATATCTTGGTATACCTTTTTATGTCTGGGTAGGCGTTTTCAGTTTGATGGTATTAGCTCAGTTCTGGTCTTTGGCCAACGACATGTTCACCCCTGAACAAGGTAAAAGACTTTTTCCTCTTGTTGCTTTTGGCAGTAGTATTGGTGCAATTTTTGGTTCATGGATCGCAGGTGTTCTCATTCGCAATGGAGTTGGCGCATATGAAATGATGCTTGTTTCCGGCGGTCTGTTGCTGATATGTATCTGGATTACATCAATTATCACAAGTAGTGAAGCACCTTGTCCTGCTGGTGCTCGCTGTCGTAAAAATGATGGCGATGTTGAAGGACCACCGGTAGAAGATATCAGTGGATTTACTCTGGTACTGAAAGACAAATATCTGTTGCTGATTGCTTTTCTGATGTTGTTGACCAATCTGGTCAATACTAACGGTGAATTCATTCTTGGAAAAATAGTTGTTGAAGCTGCCAAAACTGCTTTACCAAATGGTACTGAATCTGAAATTGGACAATACATTGGCAGTTTTTACAGCAACTTCTTTACTATCGTCAATATTGTCAGTGCATCCTTGCAGCTGTTCGCCGTTTCTCGAATCCTGAAATATGCAGGTATGAGAATTGCGCTACTTGTATTACCGGTTATTGCTCTGGGCAGTTATGCAGTGATGGCATTCAGTGCAACTCTCCTGATAGTAAAGATTGCTAAAATCGCTGAAAATTCCACCGATTACTCTCTGCAGAATACAACTCGACATGCCCTGTTCCTTCCTACTTCGGTTACTGCCAAGTATAAAGGCAAACAGGCAATCGATACTTTTTTTGTAAGGATGGGAGACGTCTCGTCGGCTCTGGTAGTGTTTACTGGCACTGCACTTGGATTTTCATTGGCAGGCTTTGCTATGGTCAATATTGTACTGGTTGCAATCTGGATTGCAATTGCAGTTTCAATTGGCAAACTGAACAAAAAACTAACTGCGGAGGTTGAGAGTTGAGATTGTTTCTGTTGCTTCTGCTAATAGCTGGATCAGCAGTTGCAGAGACCGCTCCAACTGACTCAACCACAACAGAACCGTGGCAGACCAGAGGGACAGAGCAACCACTTGAAAACCATGACCCACATTATATAAAAGCTGCAAAGTTTGCTGGCTATGTCCCCTATGCAGTTCTTGAGATTGGCTTTCGACCAGTAGTCTGGGCAGCAGAAGCAGATGAGACATGGCATGTTTCCAGAAGTTTTGCCAGACTGCTTTCGTGGAATATTGACCGCATCGACACAAAAATCTCATCCCGATTTGGTTATGAAAGTGGCTACGGAATGACCCTTGCCGGCATTCACGCCGACAGTCAAAACTTTCTGGGTTCTGATTTTAATTACAGTGCAACTGCTGGCTTTCTTTCACCTAGAAATAATATTCTCTCTTTTGAGTTTGCCAATCCTATTGAGCCTGTCGGTTTCAATTTTCTAATCAGACATGAAATGAAAAACGATGTTCCCTTTTATGGACTCGGCATGGGTAGCTCACCTGAACGCACCGACGCTCACCGCAGATATCTGTTGATAGATGCTTCTTGCAGCCTTGCAGTCAGTGAAAATTGCGCAATTAAAAGCTCCGTCTGGCGCAGAATAACTGACCTGGGCAATCCTGACGATGGCGAAACTGTTTCTGACAATTTTCCTGCACTTTTTGCAACCGCTGAGCACAGCAGATATTGGGGCCTGGAACTCTCAGCTTGTAGAGATACCAGAAACTCTGAAGATTTCTCAACTGATGGTTCACTTGTCCGCCTCATTGGCGGCATAGTGCAAGACGATTCCACTGGTGACGAAAACTATTCCACCATCAGTGGTGAGTACCAATACTTCCACCAGCTGTGGCGCGAAGGCAGATCACTGGCATTCCGATTCTTTATTGAGGGGATGGAATGTTCTGATCGTGATCAAATCCCGTACACTGAAATGATCAACATGGGTGGCAAATACACTCTGCGTGGCTACGATTATTATCGATTCACAGATACGCACATGACTCTCTCAACAATTGAATATCGATATCCCGTTACAGCCAACATTCAGGGCAGGTTGTTTTCTGAATGGGGCTCAGTAGCTTCAGAATGGAATCACTTGAGCACAGAAGACTTTGCACATTCCTGGGGCGCCGGTCTGGCAATGAATGTTCAAGGAACACCCCTGACATTACAGTGGGCACACAGTAGTGAAGGCAACCATGTATATGTTGGAACCAGTACAGTTTTCAGCCTCCAGTCAAGGAGGCTCCGATGAAAAAATGGCTGCTGTTACTGCTGCTTGTTGCAGGTTGTTCTTCATCGGACAGAGTCAGGTTTACTGACAATCCTGTAATTGAAGTTACTCATGACACAACACCTATTGCAGAACCTTTAGAAACCAATTACAAACGATTAAGCCATCTGGTAGACAATCTGATTCTAAGACAAACTCGACTGGGGCTTGACCCATCGAGCCCAGCTCCCGCGCTTGATGTAAACTCAATGGGTGAAGTACCAAACTCAAGTTGGTACACTAACAGAGCCTCGCTTACTGCAGATGACTTGTTTATTTCAGATCCCGGTCCTGAGTCTTTTAAACCGTGGACTGTGACCGGCATGAAAATTGGTGGACGCAACCCAGGATTTGTTTTTGCCGACAGTCGTGGTGTGCGCTGGATCTGCAAGTTCGACAAACCAGGAGAACCAGTAGTTTCAACTGCTGCCGATGTTATTGCCAACAAGCTGTTTTATGCTCTGGGCTATAACACTCCTGATGACAGAGTAGTCATTTTTCTTCCTGCCGATTTGCTGATTGGTGAAAAAGCAAAAACAAAAAACTCACTCGGCGTTAAACGAAAAATGCTCAGAGAGGATCTGGATGAAGTTCTATCTTCTCCTCACTGTCTGTGCTCCGGTGGAATGACAAGAGCTCTTGTCAGCAGGTTTTTGCCAGGCAAACCGATTGGTGGATACAGCTATCAAGGCACGAGGATTGATGACCCCAATGATAAAATCCCCCATCAGAACAGGCGCTCATTGAGAGCTCTGCGAGTTTTTGGTGCATGGCTCAATCACATAGATCAAAAAGTTGATAATACGCTGGATATATTTATCGGTAAAAATGGAACAGGCTATGTGAGACACTACATGGTAGATTTTGATGGCTGTCTTGGCGGCTTCTGGGCATCGAGGCATGAATCACGCATCGGTTATGAACATGACCTTGATCTGGGTAAAATGTTAACAGGGATACCTGCACTTGGCCTGACAGTTCAACCATATGAATTGCTTGGTGAAGTTCCTCATCCTGAAATCGGAATGCTGGAAGCTGCTGTTTTTGATCCTGCAACCTGGAAACCAAATTACGCCAATGACTACTTCTCAAAATGCAGCCCTGCCGATGCTTTCTGGGCAGGTACAAAACTTATGCAGATTACTGATGACATGATTCGTGCTGCTGTTTCCGGTGGCAAATACAGCTCCAAAGATATTGAAAACATTATGACTGACATTCTGATTCAGCGTAGAGATAAAACTGTTGCCTGGGCGTTAACAAGAGTAAGCCCGGTTGGAAATATCGATAACCCTCTACGAATTGCTGGCAGACTTGGACTAATGCGCTTCCAGGGGCTGAATATCCTTGGAAAGACCTCAGGACTTACCTGGCATGCAGAACTTTTTGATATCGATGGTAACCTGATCCTCTCATCTCCAAAGCAAATGACAAACCCGGCAGTTACTTTTGACCTGCATGATGTTGATGAAGATTATCTGGTACTGCAATGGACGGCTACCGGCTCAAACGGCAAGCTGCTCCCTCCAACTACAGCTCATTATGGAATCTCAGACAAGCAGTGGAAACTACTGGGGATTTTAAGAGACGGGCAATAAAAAGCCCCCACTCTATTGAGCAGGGGCTCCA
>JABIBH010000336.1 GCA_018652925.1 bacterium
AAACTTAAAGTTTTGGTAACTGTAACATTTGATTATGAAAAAATGCGCCCGGTTTTAAACAGCTTGGACACGCCGATAAATCTTGTAATCCTTTCTCACGGTAGAAGTGGCAAGAAAGGCACAAGTGCTGAAGCTTTCAAAAAGTTGGCTGCTGGCGGCAAACCTGTTGTCGACAATGCTCTTACAATACATGATTGGTCATACGACGACACAAGCTATACACATTTGGATAAATTTTTGAATAGTGGCGGTTCTCTTATTAATCCTGCCCCTGATTACAATCGCCCTAAAGTTCTGATTTTATCAACCTGGAAAGTTGGTGAAAAAGGGACAGGGCTTCTTCAAGATTCCAGCTGGACGGATTCATTGGCTGAGTTGGCGAAAACATGTGAATTGGTCTTGGCTCCACATCCATTGTCCAGTTCAGGGAGTATCAAAAGATTTCTGAAAAGAACGGGTGCAACTTTACTAAAAACTGCTGGCAGATCTTTTGCTGAAGTGCCGGAAGCCAGCTGTGTTATATGTGATTTGAGTGGAGTATTTTGGGAGTCGATGCTTTTTGATACGCCAGTGATACTGGCTGGAGATAATCACGATTGGCCAGATGATTTACCCCCTTCAATGGCCAAAACCAGAAGTCTGGTGCCGTTTGTCAATTACAATAATCTGGTTGATAATGTAACGAAATTACTTGGAAAACGTGTGCCAGAGCAGAATAGTCTGGCTGTTGAGAGACTGGGCACAGTAGATGGAAATGCTACTTCAAATGTTGCTCAGAGAATAAGGGCATTTTTTTGAATGGCATAAAATCGACATCGTCAGAATAGAAACTACAATAGCCAGGACAACAGAAAAATCTGTGGCATATTCCAGATCAAAGCTGAAATCTATTTTGAAGTAGAAAAGTAAAGCAATTAACAAACAGGACCCCAACGGCACTGCAATACCCAACGGTTTTATCCAACTAGTACTCACAACAGCAAGCTCAACAGGTAGGATATGTTGTTCCAGAACTTTATCCCGCCACTGAGGCACTGGTTTGTCATCTGCATACGATGCTGGATCTGACAGAAGTTCTGCGATTGTTTTATTATGCAACATATTCTCTCTCCAATCTAAGTTTCATCTTTGCCAGCGCTCTGCCACATCTAACTCTTGCTGAGACTTCTGATATGTTCAGCCTTTCTGCTACTTCTGAAAACTTCAGTTCTTCCAGAAATCGCAGAGCCAGAATTTCCTTGTCTCGTACTGGCAATTTGTTCAATGCTGTCCTGACTGTTGCAGCACTCTCTTTTTGCTCCAGCAAAGCTTGTTGGTCTGGCAAAGGGTCAACGAGTTCAACATCTTCAATCGGCTGATGATTGCTTTGATGTTTGCTGTCTTTTTTCAGCTGTCGAAGTCCTTCACGTCAGGCAATTTTATACATCCATGTGGACAACTTGCTGTCACCCTGGAAATCGGGAAGGCCCTTGAGCGCGCGGGTGAATACTCTGGACATTGCTTCAGCTTCATCACTGACTTTCATGCGTCGGATTATTGACAGCACAAACTCCTCCCAGTCATCAAGGAACTGCGAGGTGTTTTGATTATCCAACGGCAAATATTGCAAGTGGTCCTTCATGTCTGATAGTATGACCCATCATTCAGGAAAAAAGTAACAAAAAAATAATTGTAACCTTTTTAATATTGACTGGGTCATAGTGAGTGAGAGTGATAGTTTTCTTTGAAACAAGGAGTAAGTAATGGAACTGTTGATTCCTATTTTAGCTGTCGGGATGTCTTTAATGATTCCAATTGTGGCAATAATTACTGATTATTTCCGCAAAAAAGACAAAATGCGTGTAATTGAGAAAGCTCTGGAACATGGTGCTTCACTTGAGGGGTTGGACCTCAATGAAACGAAAGCACCTCATATGCCATATCGAGCCGGAATGGTTTGCAGTGCAGCTGGTCTGGGCGTTGCAGCTCTTGGCTGGTTTATAGGTGACCCTGAAGCAACTGGTCCTATGGCTGGTATCGGAGCAATAGTTTTGTTAATCGGTTTGGCTCTATTAATCAATGATTATATCAATCGAGATAGATTTAACCGGTAAGCATAAAAAAAGCGGAGCAACTTACAGTTGCTCCGCTTACTACTTACTCAACTATTTTTTTTAGGTGCATCAAAGAAATCCATCAAATCAACAGGCATCACAACTGATGTAGCAATATTGGAAATATGAGCAGCAATTCTTTTATAGAACCTGCAAATCAGAACCAGACAGACAATCTCCCTTGAAGACAGCTCACTGCTTGTAAGCTCTATAATCTTGTTTTCAAGTTCCTTATTTAGTTCGCGGACAGTCGAAATAATATGGTTTGCTTTATCTTCATTGCTTTCGCCAAATGCAATAATAGTTTCAGGAAAGAGATCTTTAATAGTTGTAGTATATCCACCAACAAAATCTCTAAACGAACAATTCTCACAACTCTTGTCTACAAGATTGTTGGAAATGTCATACAGATTTTTCACGTAGTCACCAATGCGCTCTGCATCCTTGATTACATTCATAAATACAAGGGCAGAAGGCACGTCACCTTGATTGCTTCCCATACTCAGGTGTTTTACAATGCTTCTGCGGACTTCACGCTCATAAATATTTATGCGTCTGTCCCTGTCGTAAAGCAGAGTCTGAAAATCTACGGCTTC
>JABIBH010000337.1 GCA_018652925.1 bacterium
AGTGTATTTTGCGAAGATGAGTGCTGGTGAGTTTGTGGATGTGAGAAGGATGGCTTTGGTGAAGTAGCGACTCAATAGAAGGACACCGATGATGGCTCTCTTGCCGAATCTAAATCGGTTAGTCATTATCAGGGCTCCTAGGTCCGTTCAACGCCCGTTCAACATGTGGAGTCAATGTCGAACAATCAGGACAATGCAGAGTCTACCTCGTAAGAGATTTGTTGTCAAGGGATATGCAACGTGAACTAAGTTAGTCAACGTGAGGCAAATTGGTATGAAACTGACTCTTAATCAGTAGGTTCGGGGTTCAAGTCCCTGATGGCGTACCAATAAAGACAACGACTTACATCGATTTGGTGTAGGTCGTTTTTTGGTTATACAGTCCCTCTGTAGTTAGTTCCTCTTGACAGTGGCATTAAAATTGCTTAAAATGGTTACTATAGTGTCCAATAAGCCGGTATAAGGACACAATAATGTCCAAATGGAGGTTAAGCCGTGTCAAAAACAAGATTCTTTTCGCAATACACTAAAGAGGCGACAATTCTGCTTGGGCGTCTGATTAAACTGAGGCGAAAGAATCGACGTTGGTCAACATCTGATCTTGCCCAGAGGGTTGGTATTTCTCGAGTGACGTTGCGCAAGATTGAAAGCGGAGATCCAGGGTGCTCTGTTGGACTGGTATTTGAGGCTGCATCGCTGGTTGGTGTTCCTCTGTTTAACTCCGACCATACAACACTGACTACGCATTTGGGTCGGACAGCAGAAACACTTTCCCTCATGCCGCAGACGATTCGTAAGAGCGAAAGGGATGTTGATGACGATTTCTAATTCAAGACATAATGAAGCGTATGTATGGATATGGCTTCCAGGGGAAACAGATCCAGTCGTTGCTGGTAAACTTACAGTCGATGGCAAAGAGCTGGTTTTCAACTACGGTAAGAGTTACCTCAATAGAAATGATGCAATCTCGATACATGAGGCCGAGCTTCCTCTGCGCTCCGGAGTATTGCCGTTGATATCTGGTCTGCGTATGCCGAACTGCATTCGAGATGCTGCCCCCGATGCGTGGGGACGGCGAGTCATTATGAACAAGGTGCTGGGAACAAGCAGCCCCGATGTTGATACAGCTGAACTCGATGAGCTGACCTATCTGCTTGAATCCGGGTCCGACCGAATCGGAGCTTTGGACTTTCAGTTATCGCCAACTGAATATGTTCCTCGCCTGAAAGCAAGCCCAACATTGGAAGAGTTATTGCAGGCTGCAGAGAAAGTCGAAAAAGGGATTCCATTATCACCGGAACTGGACCAGGCTCTGATCCACGGAAGCTCCATTGGCGGTGCAAGGCCAAAGGCACTGATAGAAGATGAATCCCGGAAGTACATCGCCAAGTTTTCGTCGAGCTCTGATTACTACAATGTTGTGAAGGCTGAGTTTCTGGCAATGCGACTGGCAAAACATGTCGGGTTGGATGTTCCAGCCGTTTCCTTGACCAGTTCTTTGGGCAAGGACGTACTTCTGATTGAAAGGTTTGATAGAATTTCTGTAGCAGGGGGATGGCATCGAAAGCATATGATTTCGGCTTTGACTCTATTCGAGCTCGACGACATGATGGCCCGCTATGCCAGCTATGAGAAGTTAGCTGAAATTATCCGTCACCGTTTTGCGGATCCAAAGACGACACTGCGTGAGCTGTTTTCCCGCCTGGTCTTCAATGTCCTGTGCAGCAATACGGATGATCATGCTCGTAACCATGCAGCATTCTGGGATGGAGAGTGGTTGAGGTTGACTCCGGCCTATGACATTTGTCCTCAGCTTAGGTCTGGAAATGAGACCTCTCAAGCGATGCTGATTAGTGATGGCAACAGAAAGAGCCAGATATCGTCGTGCATCGATGCAGCTCCGGCCTTTCTGCTGAGCCGAGAGGAGGCTAGAGAAATCGCCAGGCACCAACAAGCCGTCATCCAGGACAATTGGAACATGGTGTGTGATGAAGCCTTGGTATCTGAAATCGACCGTGCTATGTTTTGGGGCAGGCAGTTCTTGAATACTTATTCATGTATCGGACTGGACTGATTGGGATTAACTTAAGTGGGCGTCAACGCTGACACGCTGGAAGGCGCAATATTTATTTTATCATATCTGTTGGAGTTTTTTGCATCGCAACCAGCAACTCAGCATCGCCAAGATCTCCGACTGTCTTTTTGACTGTTTGCAGCGCGATGTCGGGGTGGTTGTTCTTGTCACTCAGGTGAGCAAGCATAACAGATTTCAGGTTTGGGGATTGCATAGCCAGAGTTTTGATCAGCTTCCCGGATTCCTCATTATTCAAATGCCCGCCAATTCCCGATACTCTCTGTTTCAAAAAATATGGATATGGCCCGGTTGCAAGCATTTCAGAATCATGATTGGCTTCAATGTACAGGTAATCAAGGTCAGTCATCACAGGTATATCCAGGTTGTCAGTTGTGCCAACATCGGTCAGGAAAAGTGACTTGGCTTCGTCGTTTTCAATCAGAAATGCACATGGCTCTTCTGTGTCATGAGATACTTGTAAAGGCAGAATTGAAAAGTTTTCGTGTTCTATCATCTGGTCATATTTTGCCACACGTTTATTACGAGTCACCAGATTTCCACCTTCAATAGTTCCGGCGGTTGCAATCAGAGTAGCATCAAATTCATTACAAAGTTTTTCAGCGCTGTAGATATGGTCGCCGTGTTCATGAGTAACCAGAATACCGCACAGGTCATCTGGATTGAAACCAGCTTCAGCAAATCTTTTCAGCATTTGCCGACGGGAAAATCCGCAGTCAACCAGTAAAAGTTTTCCTTCCGATTCAATGACAGTTGCGTTGCCTTTGCTACCACTGCCAAGATTGATTATTTGCATTTTATGCTTTCTCCACAGGCAACTGCACTGGCCCATGCCCATTGGAAATTGAAACCACCAAGTTGGCCTGTCACATCCAGTACTTCACCGATGAAATAAAGTCCCGGAGCATTGCTTGCTTCCATCGATTTTGAATTTATCTGATTTGTATCAACTCCACCACGAGTTACTTCCGCTTTTGCATAGCCACCAGTTTTTGCCGTCCTGATCTGCCAGCTACTAATAGTGCCGATCAGGTTTTGTTGATCAGTTTTGGACATCTGTGCCCAGGATGAAGTCAGACCATGAAGTTTACACCAT
>JABIBH010000028.1 GCA_018652925.1 bacterium
CAGGCAGATGGTTCCGGGTTCAGCGCGGAATTTGGCGGCTCTGACTCTGTTTCAGGCAGTTTTACGGGATTCACCCTGGCCGGTGATTTCTGGACAAATGCAGATATGGCTTTTAGTACGACTGATGTTATCGGTGAGGGCGAAGTCTGGATGGTGCTGCTTAATGGAACGGCCTACAGTTATGAAACCGTTGCAGGTGATGACCTTAGTATTGTTATTGATGAATTATTGGCTGCTATGGAAAACGCTCCGTTTGATATTGTTAGAACCGGAGACACCTTGTCTATCGTACCCATGGCCCAAAAGACATTTAGCCGCGGTGAAGGCAATATAGAGGTAAATGGACAGCCTTACAGCGGCGATGCTATTAATGCCGGGCAGGCTTTTGCCATAACTATTCAGGGGCTTAGTTATATATATATTTCAGGTAGTAATGGGGATCCTCTGGATTTTAATACTGTTGGGGAAGGCCTGAAAGAAGCAGTTGAGAAGGATGGCGTTTATTCTGCCAGTTTTGACGGCACAACCCTGACGGTTAATCCGGACTTTAATGCTTTTTCAGCCGAATTAACAGGGGCTGAAGAAATTTCGGGAACAGCGGCAGTCAGTGGAACAAACAGCCCCGACTATTACTCTGATATTACTCTTGAACTTGCTCCGGGAACCGGATCAATAGGTGTTGGCGGATCATGGACTCTTACTCTGAATGGGGTTGACTACACCTACATGGTTGGAAACAACGGTGAGAACCTGAACATTGCGTCAGTTGATGTTAAGGTCACTGATGATGAAGTGCCTGGTGTTTTAATTACTCAGGTCGATGGTAACACCAAAGTGACAGAACCCACAGATCAGGTTGTAATGGGAGATGGTCAGATTACTGCCGATGGAACTACTACAAAGTTTGTGGCTGATTTCGGGTCATCAGTAATAAATGAAAAAGATGTTCATGATTCATTTTTCACTGCACAGAATATTGACTTTGCGAGCTGGAGTGATAATGCCAACTCTGAGATTGAACTGTCCACAACCCTGCCCCATGTAACTATAAAAGGCACCGGTGATGGGAAAATGGATTACTACACCTTCTCCATTACCCAGAAGATGATAGACGATTCCGGTGGTGGAGTACAGGCAGTATTTGACATCGACCATGGTTTTGAATGGGGTGATCCTGTCCTGTGGGGAGCCCAACTCATGCTGTTCGGTCCTTCAGGGGATAATGATACAGCTCTTATCAAAGATGATGGTCAGTACTGGTCCGATCCTCTTGTTGACGGTGCAGGGGGAAGCACCATGTACTGGGATGATTATCTTACTTATGATTTTACCGAACCGGGTGATTATTTTATAAGGGTGGATAACTGGCTGAAATATCTGTCATACTGGACTTCAGGAAAGATAGAAAATATCCCCACCGGCGTGGATTACGACTTGAATATTTCTATTGAGAATCATGATGTGGCTAATTTTCAATTCTCTCCAAGTCCGATACAGGAAGATGAAGCTGCAAACAGCACTTATCAAAGTATTGAAGATGCAACTGCAAACAACACTTCTCAAAGTATTGAAGATGCAAAAAACTGGTTTACTTTTTATGATAAAGAGGTTGGAAATCAGGATTACGATGGAACTATCAGTTCAGGAACGCCGTATGCGAAGATTCTTGGCGGAGGTGACGGCAGCTGGGATTATTATGATTTTAATGTTTCAAAAGCCATGCTTGAGCCCACTGCTTCTAATGTGGCTGGTACCCAGGCAGCGGGAAAATATTACACTGATGCCTATATCCAGTTACAGGGAGATTTCGGTGCTGGTGATCTTTGGACCCTGACACTTAATAATATAGAATATCAATATACCGCTGGTACTCCTATAACAGGATTTACCGGAGATCTTTTATCGCTTGACGGTGTTGCAGCAGGCCTTGGCGCACAGCTTTCGGACAACTACACTGTTATCCTTGCAGGGTCTATCCTTGAAATACAGGATGAGAACGGTTTCAGTATCGACGGCCTTACCCAGGTTGATCAGGTGGCAGGTTCGGTAAGCAGGGTAATGCGGGCGCAGGACAAAAACAGGGTTGATGTCAGTTTTAGTTCTGCTGATATCACACTGGGAGATAGTACCTATAATACCGTAGCAGGAGAGGATTGGTCAATTATCCTTGATGGAACCGCATATACTGCAACTGCTGCGAGTAATGATCTGGATCTGCTGGGCGCTGATTTAGTGACTAAAATAGACGCTTCATACGGTCCTTCCTATGATTCTGCTACCAATACATTGAGTGTAGAAAAAACTGGTGGCTTTACTGCCAGGGTATCTGTGGAAACCCAGACCGGAGCCAGTTCAGCCGCGGACATTACTATCTCAGGGACAGCAGATGACCAGACTACTGTTCCTGCAGACGCTGCTACCAGCTCACAAGCAGACATTAACTGGATTGAAGCTGATATAAAATTGACAGGTTCTGTAACAGAGAATGAGCGTTGGTCAGTCTGGATAAACGGTACTGAATACTGGACAAAAGCAGGCGCCACAGACACACTAGACTCAATAGGCGCCGACCTGAAATCCGTTTCAAATGGAAACAGAATTCCACCAGCCTATTCACCTGTCTATAACGTTACTACCAATACACTTACAATCAGTAATGCAACAGCATTCTCTGTTTACATGACAGTTGAACCCAATACCGATGGTTTAATGACGGAAAATGCTGCGGATTTGGATACCATGTCTCTTACCGACACGGTTGTGGCCGGTGAGACATGGACAATTACACTGACTTTTAACAGCAGTGATGTAACATACCAGTATGAGGCTACATCGACTGAAGAAGTGGCCGGTGACCCACAGGCGGCTATGGCGGAAAAACTTGCTGAAACTGTAAATAATGATACAGCAGGGGACTACAGGGCAATCTGGAACGGCTCCGATTTGATTGTGGTTCGCAAAGACCGGAATGATTTCAGTTCCGGGTATACTGTCACCAGTCCTTCCACGACAGGGTCTGATGTTACTTTTGGTGCTTCAGACCAGATAGATTTTAGCGGTGAAACACTAGTAACAACTGATGAAACCTGGATTGTCTCCATGGATGACTCAGTCACCCCGGAAACACAGAGTTATAAGGCAACATCTTCCGAGACAACAGCAGCGCAAATGGTTGAAAAGCTTGTGTCGGAGATCAACAGCAAATCAACAGTTTACAGGGCGGCTGCAAATGGTTCTAAACTGGTCATAATTCACCGGAGCGGAACTTCATTCGATTCGGAATATACTATTACCAATAAAGAAACATCGGGATCAGATGTAACATCCGGTACCTCAAAGAGTATTGATTTAAGCGGCGGTGCGGTCGTTAATGGAGAGACCTGGACAATTAAGATTGATGACTCCTCAACAGTTGAAACCCGGAGTGACACCGTAGGAGCATCTGATACGCCTGCGACGATGGCTGAAAATCTGGCTGGAGTGATAAATGATAACTCCAGTGATTACAGGGCGACTAATAATGCTTCAGAACTTATAATTACACGTATTGATGGCACGACAACCATTGATACAATAACCTTTGAGATCAATACGGCATCTCAGACAGCCACTGTAGCTTCGCAAATAACAGACATTATTAACCTGG
>JABIBH010000338.1 GCA_018652925.1 bacterium
ACCACCAGGAGCAATAATTGTATTTTCGATAACCATGGTTGAATCAAAATAACAAAATATTTGGTTCAAGTAATTATTTGCAAAAGTACAGTTTCTTATTGTAGTCACTTCATCAACAGTGTTAGCTGCAACCAAACCTGCAGTGTCCATTAAATTCCTGTTTGTTGATCGCTCTTGTTGGTTATCTCTATTTAAGTACCATGTGTCATTCAAATAAAAAATACAGTTTTCAAATAGTGCTTCACCCCACGCCACCATCGCGCCACCAGCATGAGATATGCCATGATTCCTGGAAATAATACAGTTTCTAACTGTCGAACTACCATTATCCAATAATAGAGCAGCACCAACTGGCGACAGGTTCTCAATAAACTCACAGTTATTCAATTCAACGATGCAGCCCTCAGAGCTGTGTAAACCACCACCCCGATAAGCCTCATTTTCTTTAAACAAACAGTTATTGATAATAACATCTGAGCCTGCTCTGATACGAATCCCTCCTCCTCCTGAAAGACTTTCAATTAAAGTGCTTTGATTATTAATAAAATTACAGTCGCTAATTATTAATCCTGTAGCCACAGCTGATATACCACCACCAACATCAGCGTATCCTCTTTTGAAAGTTATACCCTCAATAAATGAAACTACAGCAAGGCTGTCACAATTCATAACCCTGCCATAAAAATCTGCATCTATTATCACACAATCAGGATCGGCTGTTTCACCCCTGACTGTTATTCCCGGCTTCATCCTGATATCAAATTCAAAATAAGTCCCACAAGAAATTACGACGCTATCGCCAACTGCAGCATTGTCTATCCCTTCCTGAATTGTATGAAAGTCCGCCGGAACATACAGAGATGAAGCAAAAGTGGCGGTTGAGCAACTAAGCACAATAAATGTGGTTAATATTATTTGTTTGGTTTTCATGGGCTACCTCCTCTGGTTTATCTATCTACTCTGAATATAGAGAATAGTAGAATTCAAATCCTAACCGAAGGGTATCTTCAGGTAATTCAATATTGTATGCCTCTAGTGCCCCTTCGAAGCAATGTATTAATATCCACCTATCATTTAAGTTGTTCTCAGCTATAAATCTGGTAGCATTTGTAACATCAAACACAACTTCTCCACTACCTTGAGACCCTGTCATATAACTACCCGGCTGAACTTCTCCATTTATTATTCCAGCATCATCAGATAACGATGCCATCAATAATAATAACTCATCCTGATTTGCAGAATCACTCACAGGACTAATAATTAAATTTGAATTAAGATAAACACCCTCAATTCTAACATTATTGATTTCTTCAGGAATGTGGAGCGGTACTAATAAATTATTGCCGTCCTGATTATCTATCATCGAAATAATTTGATCTGCTTCAACCCAAACTGTCATTGTTGATGCACTAGATTGAATAGCAGAAACTAACAAAATGAAAAGGACTACTATCTGTGTGTTTTTAGCTATATTATTCATCACAAACCTCACTTTATTAATGTTAATTTACCGCTTTGACTATACTTATTACCAAACTGTATTTGGTAAAAATAAGTACCTGCAGCACTACTCTTGCCTTTATTATCCTTACCATCCCAATAGCTGCTATGTTGTCCTGCTAACAACACCTCACTAACAAGCGTCCGAATTAAACGTCCTGAAATATCAAATATCTTTAAATCAACTTCAATATCTGTATTCCCAATATTGTAGTCTATTCTTGTAAGAGGATTAAAGGGGTTTGGATACACAGGTGACACCCAATACATTTCATGATATGGAAGCTCTGCTCTTCTCCAGCTAATTCCAGGATCGTTTTCCAGAAATGGCATTAAACTCACCTGCCCCAATATTTTAACTTGAGGCAAACCATTTTCTATGCTACTCCACCAACAAAGCTGTGCAGGAATCTCGTAGCCTCCGACATGGTTAGCAATATCATATCTTGCATGATCAAGTATTCTATTATATCCAGTACAATCATCTGATGTAATGTCCCCCAAGCATGGCTGTGAACCATCTAGCGATATAACGCCAATGTAGTTATCGGATATATTACAATTAGTTAATGTGGGATTGCTATTCCCTTCAAAATAATAACCCCCTCCACTGCTATGGTCAGTCGTATTAACTTTATCAATTATTTGGGTATTGCCTACGTTTAGATGAACACCATGCTGCCCATTATCTTCACATGATACAAAAGGACCAATTGTCATGGGTGAGGCACAGTATACACCATCAAGCTCATTATTTCTAGCAACTGAGTGCCCAAATATTTCACAATCATCTGTTCCATAATCAAAGAAATATCCATAAAGATTATTTTCTGAAATACAGCTATCGATTGCTGCTGACGAGAAGATACTTGAGTTTTTCCTGCCAACAATATAAAAACCCTTATTTTGACAATTATTTGTGGTTATATTTCTGTATAATCCTCCAGAATTAACTATATAGACTCCGGTTCCACATGAGCTGATATCAGCAGTCTCAATTGTTGTATTGCGACAAGCCTCAATACCAATATCAGCATGTTCCAACATCAAATTATAGATATCAATTGATTTATTTCCTGGGTTTATCAGTATTCCAGACCAATCTCCAGTAGATGGAGAAGGATGCCCAGATTTAATCACTACATTATTCCCAGAAACACCATTAATAACTAGACCGCCATCAACAATTATTTCACATTTAGAAATATCAGTTCCCAAATTTGATGAATCCCATGGCGCAACAAGAATGTCAGTACCTTGTTCAATGGTCAACGTTGCTCCATCTAACACTTTGATATCAGCGTCAAGCCAATAACTACCGGAGATTGTTGTGTTAGTAGAAATAATGGAAGGCATGCGCTCTCGAACTCTACCTGACACCCCAAACCCAAAACTAACTTCTGACGGATTCAATTCTCCAATTGTTGTAATATAGGTTGTGTCAATTGCTGAATAGACGTTGTACGCATATGTTGAAAAAGTACAACCTGTTGCTGTCATATCCATTTCATCAGCTGTACATATGTTCATATTATATAAAATAGGCATTCTCAATGCACCTATCCCATGCGCTAATCTCGGCACAATGTTATTCAATCCATTGGTTTCAATATACCTGCCCCAGCAAAAAACAGATTCCGTAAAATTTAATTCTGGTGGCCAATAAACATATTTTTGAAGCTCGTACTGTTTGATAATATATGCTGTTGAATCAATAAGGATTTCATTAAAATCAACAAGCAGAGCCTTGAAATAATCTGATGAGTCAATAACTGTAGCGCTTCCAGTAGAACTTCCAAGATAAAGATCATATTCACTTGTCAGCCTTGACAACGCAGCCCCAGCATCAACACGACCCCAGCCTGTATATTCGTCATATCCAACCTGTTCAATATCTTTCGCTGAAGCCTGTACTAGTCCCTGAAAATCTTCTGCCCTCAGATCTGATCTAACATCATGAAGCATACCGACAACACCAGCTACAATTGGTGCTGCATATGACGTACCTTCAGTTTCAAATAAATAACTGCTAGAATTACTGTCTGGTGCTGAATATATATTGGGGTAATATGTTGTTACAATATCTTTGCCAGGACCTGAAATGTCCATTGCAGTTCCATAATTATAATTTGAATGAACTGAATCTGATTTATCGGTGGCACCTACAGCTATCACATTCCCATATCTTGCTGGAAATTCTAGGTGATTTTTGTCAAAATTTCCTGCGGCAGCAATAAATGGAACCCCCATCTTCTTTACTCGTATCAACTCCTTTTCAATTAAAACAACGTAATTAGAATCATTATCCTGTGTTTGACAAGTAATAATTATATCACAATAATTGGCTGCAGATTCAATCTGGCTTAAGTAGTGCAAAAGATTAGTTTCACAAACATTTATATCATACGAAACAACATCAGCAGTAGTATTTACTCCCGAAATACCCAATCCATTGTTGCTCGTTGCTCCCATCACACCAAATACTTTTGTGCCATGAGAGACCCAAACATCGACACCCGGGGGGGATTGATTACAAGGCCCAAAATCACCAGTACATTCAATATCTTCATGCCCAGACCAAACTCCAGAATCAAGCAACCCAATCGTTGTATTATGACTTCCTAGAAGATCAACAACATCCCATGCTTTTTTAATATTAATATGAACATTCGGATTCGCATCTGATCCAACTAACCACCATTGGTCTTCAATATATTCATCATTCACTCCTAAATCCTCTGTGTTTCCAACGAAATCAATTTTGTTTGGTGAAACAAGAATGACTTCTGACAGTTGCGACAATGCTTCTACACAATCGTTAATATCATTTTCGTCAAACAGTACCAACAAAACCGTATTAGAAAAACTGGGTAAGTTAACTTCTTGACCATCAATATACTTTGAGTTAACAAAATCCTGAAATACCGGTTTAATATATTCAGCATTATATAAATCAAAAACTCCTCTCACATTATCATTCTCTAAGATTATATCATCATACAAGTAATAATCAGAAACTCCTCCGTATCCGATAACCTCACCTTGAAATTGCACCACAATGCCATTATTGCGTTCAATTTCAGGAGAAGGATAGCTTTGCGAAATCACTTCTGACGGCAATAGTACCATAAACAATAAGTTACACATCACTGCAACTTTGAAGATGCGAATTATTTGCAAAATCATACCAACTCCTACCGTTAAAGAAATATTACAAACTACTAAAATTCTGAATTAAAATTGCGTAGCTCTGTGAACCCCGCACATAGGGAATAAAAAAACCGAGTTTTTTGAAATAATTTTTAAGACAGAAAAAACCAATAGCAATTACAACCAGCAAAAATAGTATTTTTCGCAAAAGCTTAAACCTCCATCAATATATATATTTATCTTCTTTTCTATCTTACCACAAAAGTTGCCTCTTGTGTAATACTGAATCAAAATTGAGTGATTCTAAGAACTCCACATATAGGGAATAAAAAAACCACCGGCCATAACAGCCGGTGGTATCTTTATCTAGTAAACAGAGTTGCGCCAAATAGTGCAGCTCTGCAACACATTTAAATCATCCTGATAAACCAGTTTTTCCTGTACTTCTTTTTAACTTTTGCAAACCCGTATGCAAGCGGCAGCATAATTGCAACTAGTATGACCCAGCCAATCAGTGACTCTTTAACGGCGCCTTCGTGATAAAAATATCCCATCCGTTTTGCAAAGATTGCAAGCAATGGAATATGCACTGCGTAAAAGAACAGCGGCACTTTACCAACGATGCCCAGAAATGCAAAGATATTGGAATGAATGCCGATTCTGCACATCAGGCCGACAAAGAAAATCACTGCGCCACTCAACCAGAGTTGGTGAACAAGTGTTGGTGGATATTTTTGAACAAGCATAAATGACCAGCTCATAAAGTCACCTGTTTCAAACAAGTTTCCAAAGCCGTTACCAAGTCTGACTATCAATGCAAGGGCTGTCAGACCGAGGCCAATCAACATGCTCTTGTTGGCACGTTCACTGTCTGTCTGCCATCTCTCAAACCAGAAGTGAGCCATGATACTGCCCACAACTGCTAATGCGAACCAGGGTAAGACCGGATATTTGTTGAAGTCTCCGGCATCGAAAAGAAACTGGTTCAGATAATGCCAGGGGCCATCAATGTCGTAATTGATTTTCAGTAAAAACGGTTGGCCAACAAAAAGAGCGGCTGCCAGGATTGAGCGCTGCCACCATTGCCATCGGACAATCAGAGTGAGCAGTATCATTGATGTACCGATAGTTGCAATAATACCGAAGTGATCAAGCCTCAGTCTGGCCAATCCACTCCAGCTTGCGTTAACCCAGACAAGTTGCATTACAATCAGGAACAGTCCACGCTGAATCAATTCCCAGGAAGCTTGCGCATGTGAGAGCCCGTGAGAGATGCGTCGTTTGTAGGCCCAGTAAACCATTGCGCCATTCATTGCCAGAAAACCTGGAGCACATAGATAGCCCATGTATCGTAACCAGAACTGACCAGTGTTATCGAAAAACGGATCAAGTGGATCCAGGCTCAGCCACGCAGCATTGAAATAATAATTGCTGTGACCAAGTGCCATCATGACACCAATCAGACCACGGAACCGATCTATGAATGTAAATCGCATTGGCTCTCCTATTGAACGCTTCGAACTACTCGGAGGCCGATGAAATCATCAGCCGATCCAGGGTAATAAACACCACGAGCTGCACTTCTGCACTCTCTTGCCAGATAGTGCCAGCTGCCACCACGGACTACTTTTTGAACTCCGGTTTGTGGGCCGGTTGGATCCAGATCAATACCTTCAGTGTAATCTCCGTACCAGTCCCAGCACCATTCACGAACATTACCGTGCATGTCATAAAGTCCCCATGCATTGGGAAGTTTTTCGCCGACGGGATGAGTCTGGAATCCTGAGTTACCGTCGTGCCAGCCAAGGTCATCAATACTTTCACCGTTGTAAGGAGTTGTTGAGCCTGCTCTGCACAGGTACTCCCACTCTGCCTCGGTTGGCAGTCTCCAACCATCGGCATCTCTGTTCCAGTTAGTTCCATCATATACTGGAGTATATCCATCAGCAACGGACAGAGCATTGCAGTACTCAAGTGCCCCAGCCCAGGTCACTGTTTCAACAGGCAGGTTGTCACCAACAAAATTTGAATTGTTGATCATTCCCATTGCAGTCCACTCTGCTTGAGTTACTTCATATGGAGCACAAACAAGTGAGTCACGAAGTCCTGCTATGTGCAGAATTTCATCATCGTTGCGGCCCTCTTCTTCCAATGGGCTTCCCATTTCATAGAAGTTCAGAACTGAGATCTGTTGTATCTCTGTTTGTGCAGCAAACCCCTGGCCATCGTTGAATCCAAAGAAGTAATTGTATTGGCCAAGATCCATGTAAAGCGACTTACGGTAAGTTGCGCCGGTAAAATTATCGCCTTCGATGTATTCCATCTCATAAATGCCGGTACCAATATAAAGATTGGCAGTTTCTGGATCACGAGATTCAGAATTGAGATAGACTACTTCAAAAACAAACTCATGCTCAGTAGGAGCTAAATCCTGATCGACGCCACCTGTAAGCAAAATACCTTCAGGCATTATAACTTCAAAGCTGTTGCCAAGAGCTGACAAGTGCCCTTGATCATCCATTGCGCGAACACAAAAGCTCAGAGTTTCGCCAGGAGAAAATTGATCGATAACCATAGTCTCATTTGCTCCTGGAATTTCAGGAGCAGGTACATTTTCAACTGCTGTTGCAGCTTCCCAGTCAGCGTCGTTCTCAATTGGAGTATTAAGATATCTGATCTGGTAACTTGTGGCTCTGCCGTACAAACCGTCATCACCAGTTGCAAGCCATCTCAGTTCAACTTTGGTAAAACTCAATGCTTCAGCTTCCAGAGAATTGATTTTTGCAGGTGCTGTTGTGTCAACGCTCAGATCCAAACCACCAAGAACAAAAATGCCGTCGTCACGATCAGCAACCAGAACGTGACCGCTGTCAGTTACACACAAGTCCAGTGCAAAGCCTGCTTCAACTGTGCCTGAGTAAATCGGATTTTCCGGATCGGCAACATCAATTACATGAACTCCGCCATCGCTGGCAGCAATCAGTGCCCAACCATTGCGAACTGTAATACTTCTGCTATATGCCGGCAGATCAATCGATGCAACAATTTCAGGAGTATCACTACCATTGATTTTCATAATTACGATACCTTCAACACCATCGGCAATGAAGATATAATTTCCTGCAATATCGATACCCAATGCATTGCCATAAGTATCTGTCCATTGTGGAAGAAGCTCAGGGAAGTCAGGATCTGAAACATCGTAAATCGCAACACCCATCTCGTTTTCCACGACATAAGCAAAGCCATCTTTTACAACTACGTCTTTAGTGTAACCGCGAGGCTCTTCAGCATTCAACAACTGGGTATGTGCACCTGGAGTGCCGGGAATTGATCGGAATATCCGAAGCCCACGCCAACTGTCTGCCATGTAAAGCAGGTAAGGATCACCGGGGTCTTCACCTGGCTCGATGAAGATTTTTTGTGCATCGTATGCACCGACACCCTGCTGGAATGAATATGGATTTGCAGGATCGGTAACATCATAAGTCGATAGACCTTCAGTTGCTTCAACAACAACTGCGACATCCCAAAGTTGACCGTTGTCCATGATACGAATCACTTCAATACCTTCACCGTATTTATTGGTGTCGTGAATTGCAATCAGCTCAAGGTTGGCTGGATCACTGATGTCCAGAACTTCAAGTCCAGCTTCCCCACCAGCAACATAGGCGTAGTTACCCATCGATGTAATGCCATCACAACTTGAAGGCATCTCGATGAAACTGATTAGATGAAGTGGAGTATGTGGTAACTCGAAAAGGTCTTCACGACCACAGCCTGAAACCAGGACTGCCAGTGCCATCACTAACAAAGTTATCTTGCGAAAGGTCATCTCTGCTCCTTACAGGGTGTATGTCAACCCGAACCAGTAACGGTTCTGGTCATAGTTTTTATCTTCAAAAATATCGCCGTGCCATGGTGACTCGACTTCTCTGTATGAGCGCTGAAAACCGTAGCCTGCACTCATACTCTTATTGATTTTTTTGCTGAACCTGATTTGGCCGGTATAGACATTATCTTTGCGGCCAACATGATAGGCATCATCTTCAAGACTGTTTTGCGATGTAAAATATGCGACAGCATATCTTGCTCTGACACTAACTGAATCAAACAGTTTTTTACTCCAGCCAGGTTTCCAGTTCAAGTCAGCCTGGAACATATCGCGCTTGTATGCGGGATCGGAGTTGTCGCTGGTTTCAACTGTTTCACCAAGTTCGTCGTATCCTCTGGCATCGGCATTCAGATATTGGTAATCCAAAGCCAAAGTCCACTTTTTTGTAAGCTTTGTAGACAGGGTTGTACGCAGTCCCCAGTCATTTATGTCGTTCTCCATAAATATCTGGTTGTAATATTTCAGAGCGTGGCTCAAGTCAAACTTGTAGCTCATTCTTTTATTCAGTTTTCCTCTGAAATAGAGATTCCACTGGTTCCTGACATATCGGAACTCATCGTAAATAACCGGTGCACTGTGAGGTTCTGCAACAGGGTGATCGGAAAGTTCACGGATGTACTGGCTTGGTGCGTAGTTGTATTTCAACTCGACACTTGTGCCACCTGGTAGATACTGCCTGACGTAATAATCAAATGCCATGTTGGATTTTACATCTTGTTCATATTGCCAGAGTTTGTATTTAAAAATGAATCTGGTTTTACCAACGCTCAGCAGTTTCTTCTCAGTCTGAATTCTGAAACTTGGCGCAGCAATCAGACTGTACTGATGATCCATCTTGTATTTCGAGAAATGCATTCCACTTTCGAAATCTTCAAGATAATCTTCCGAGTAACGAAGAAAGTTACTGTCGTAAATGGTTTCCAGACCAACTTGCATGGTCGTTTTCCATTTCGGCTTTGCCTTCTTTTTCTTCTTTTTCTTTTTAGCTTCAGCTGGAGCTGCAATCATCATCGTGACGCAGAGCAACACAAGCAGAAGCATTAGTTTCTGTCTGTTCAATTTCACTTCTTCCCTGGGTTAAGATCTTTTTCAGGTATCCTGATGCGAGCAGTAACTCCACACCCATGTGGACCTGCACACTTTATTTCATATCTATGCCAGCCCGATGGCACTGAAATCCGGATTGTCCTTCTACTGCCCGGCAACAGCTCAGGGTTGCTCACATAAAGCGCCCCACTGAGTTTTTGAGTATCAAAGTGATAGTTACGCCATGACTCACCGTCACGGAAAACATCAATCTCATAATTGCTTGAACCACTCATTGTATGAGCAAAATCAAGTCTGGTCCAAACTTCCAGAGTTGTTGGACCGGTTACAACAAACTGCAACGGGTTTTCAACATCAAATCGATAGTAAACAGTTTGCGAACCGCTTTCAAATTGCAGCCTGGCAAGCTCACTGAATCGCTCAGGTGCCAAAGCAACCATTACATTTTTCTTTTTCTTTGCGCTTCTGAAAACACGCAGTGCAATTTTATTGTCACTGGAAATTTCCAGAGTATGTTTTCCTGCAGGAACATCGATATAAACCCTGCGCAGCTCAGAATAATCATTCCGTAGATAATTGGTCTCGATGTTACGCATCAGCTCAAATTTGCCATCGATTTTTACTGTCACATTGTAACTGGCATCAGCAACACCTATAGCTCTTGTAACCAGTTTGATTCTTCTTGGCCCACGCACTTTCACAATGCAGGGCTTGTCAACTTCAACAAGGCTGTACGCAATATCCTTGTCGGCAATTTTCAGATCGATGGTTCCAGCGTCCTGTTGAACCTTGACCGATCTCCAGCTCGCCGCAGTTACTGAACTGGCAAGTAACAACAAAAGTAGCAAGACTCTAGTTAGTTTCATTTTGCCTCCTTCGCCACATGCCGGCAAAGTTTCTGCGAACTTCAGGGGCTAAAACAAACGCACAAAGTGCGAAATAACTTATGAAAAACAGAGCTGCAAGATCCAGTCTGTAACCATCACGAACAAAGATTTCACCTTCGCCTGGCATCGGCAGATAATCTGGCGCAATTGGCAATCCATATTCCCGGGCAAGAGTTGTAATTCCTAATAAGTGAATAATTGGAACACCTCTGTCTGCCATCAAAACCAGAGTTCCCTTGCGTGGCCAGTTCCGAGGTTGAAGCTCAAATGAAAGTCCTGGTTGCAGAAGAATCTTGTTCCTGCTGCTACCGATACTTGCAACACCACCACCAA
>JABIBH010000029.1 GCA_018652925.1 bacterium
CAGACCTGCAAAAGCTTCGGAATTTTTGACTTCGCTGTTTTATTGGAATACCGGTTTGGTTTTGCATGGGGATTCCAGGCCATATGGTGATAATCGCAGCTTATTGTCAGCCGATTTATTGTTCCGTCGATATTTATCCGATGTAGAAGACAAGATGATCTATTTCATTGAAGCAGGACCTGGAGCGGCGCATATAACTTATTCTACAATTATAAATCAAGAGGGCGATGGCGGCGAAATCACACAATCTGAAGTCGAAAGTGCCAACAGGTTCTATACTGGTCTAGTGGGTGGCGGATTTGAATATGCCTTGAATTCTGAATTTGTGGTATATTCAACATTGCACTGGCGTTATTATAGTCACAATAATTTGAATTACTCAGGTTGGAACTTTACAGCCGGTTTAGCAGTACCAATCCCTTGGTAATTTATTACCAGGAGTTGAGTACGTAACAGGGAGTTATTGAATGCAGACAAATCGATTCTACAAAATGGTTTTTGTATTGCTGTTAATTCTGATTGCTTTGCCTCTGGTGGCAAAAGATCAATTGGGATACTGGGAATACAAAGCAGCTGCCCGCGCAGCAGAACGATTGGACCATGTAGCCTGGATCAGCTCTTTGGAAGATGATTTTGGACCATATTTAGCTGTCGGTGACAGGTTTGGTCTTGTACGAATTGTTTACATGACCGATGGACAAAGTGAAGAAATATGGAGCAGCAAGCAGCTTAACGGCATCGTGCAACAAGTTATTGCAGTAGATCTGGATGATGATGGTTATGACGAACTTATTGCCTGGACGGATGTTGGTACTGTTTATGTCTGGTCTGCACATACGCAGCGAATGAAATATGAAAGCCTGATGAACGATTTTGAAAAAATTACCTGTATGTGTATCGGTAATGTGGATGAAGACCCAGCATACGAAATCGTACTTAATGCTGATGACAAAATTCATTATTTGGATGGCAAAACATTCAATCGAGAGTATTCAAGTATTTCAGAATTCCAGGCTTCAAGAATGGCATGTGGTGATGTTGACGGAGATGGCAGCATGGAATTGGTTCTTAACACGGGCCAGGTTCTTGACGCAAATAATTGTGAGGAAGAATGGAGCGATCAGGTGTTTGGCAATCGTATAGAATTACTTGATATTGATGGTGATGGAATACCTGAGATATTGACTGAAAGCGATAATTCTTCATTGCGGATATTTGATGCTGATTACCGCAAAGAAAAGCATTTACAATAAATTGAGGAGAGATTGATGAGTCGAACATTTTATATATCGATGGTGGTTTTGTTGCTACCAGTATTTCTGGCCGCAGCACCATTGTCGGGTGCTGGTGAGGTTGTAACAGTTCCTGTTGTTACTGTGGAATTAGTTAATCTCAGTGAGAGTCTACAGGCCGACAGCGAATCGCAATTTGGTGTTGTATATCATGTTCCTGCCGGTTTTCATATGACTACTACTTTCCAGAATATTGAGTTCAGCGGTTATCAGAAATCAGCCCTTAAATCAATTGTTTTTCCTGAACCTGTTTCTGAAGGTGAATTTGCCTATTACCGTGGTGACCAAATGGCAATGGTAACACTGTTGCTCAAAGGTGATACTGGTGAGTCTGAATTGGAAGTAACTGCAGAGTACCAGCTTTGTCGAGAAGGCGATGTTGGAATGTGTTTTCAGCCAGGAAATGCAACAGCAAGTTTAGTAATAAATGTTGAAGCTGCTACTGAAGAAGATTCACCGATTGCTGAATCAGGATCTCTGCAGGATAAACTCAAAGCTGCATTGGAAAAAGGTAGTTGGCTTGCGTTCCTGATGGTTTTTGTAGGTGGTGTTTTGGCAAGCTTTACACCATGTGTTTACCCGATGATCCCAATTACTGTGAGTTATATCGGTTCAAATTCTGGTGGTAGTGCTCTAAAAGGATTTGTTCTTTCTCTCTGGTACGTTCTGGGAATTGCAGTTGTCTATTCAACTCTTGGGCTGGTAGCTGCTGCAACTGGTGGAGCGTTTGGACAAGCAACACAAACTCCAATATTCGCAATTTCGGTTGCTGTGATTATTGGTGCAATGGCTATGTCGATGGCTGGCATGTTCGACTTGCAAGTTCCAAGCAGCATGGCCAATAAAATGGGTGGAGCCAAGACAGGTTTTCTTGGCCCATTATTGATGGGTATGGCGATGGGTCTGATTGCTGCTCCTTGTGTTGGACCAGTTCTGATTGTGTTGCTAACCTGGGTTGCAACGACTGGAAACCTGTTCCTTGGATTCTGGCTGCTGTTTACTTTTGCTGTTGGTTTGGGAATGTTGTTCCTGGCTCTTGGCGCTTTTAGTGGTCTGTTGACTGCTCTGCCAAATGCAGGGGGCTGGATGGAACATATTAAACATTTCTTTGCAATTGTTCTGTATGCCTTGGCCTTGAGCTTCCTGAAAATGTATGTACCTGTTCCAGTGTTGACTGCTGTGTTTGGCTTGATGCTATTTGTCAGTGTCAGTGCTTGGGGAGCGTGGAAGCCGCTGAGCGAAACAGCAACTCACATGGATGGAATATTAAAAGGTGTTTTGATGTTCCTGTGGCTGCTTGGTTCATTATTATTTATTGCTGTAATTGCTCCTTCCATTATTCCTTCAAGTGGAAATGTTCAAGTTGTTGAGGCTGGACATATCGAACCAGATTGGATTTTGAATGAGCAGGAAGCTTTTACTGCAGCTGCAAATTCAGGTAAACCATTGGTAATGGATTTTTGGGCGGAATGGTGTTCTGCTTGTAAGGAACTGGATCATAAAACCTGGAGTAGTGATAATCCACTGGCTTTATCAGAACAGTTTGTTGCTTTGAAAATGGATTTGACTGAGCGCAATCCTGCAAACGATGCAGCACTTCAGAAGTATGCTGTTGTTGGAATGCCTACTGTTATTTTCTTTGATTCGGAAGGTAAAGAGCTTGAAAGATTTTCTGGTTTTAAAGGACCAGATGATGTTGAAAAAATAATGCGTCGTGTATTGAGCCAAACAAACTAGTTCGTGAAAGGACTGATTGTGAATAAACTGATTTTAATTTTACCGCTGATGTTGATTTTGTTTGTCGGTTGTAATGATACTGCCGATGAAAATGTAGTTGCTGAAAACGGAACAGTGGCTCAAGTGAGTGATGCCAAAATGGCTGCTGACTTTGATCTGATTGACATCAATGGGGAACACGTGAAACTGTCGGATTACAAAGGCAAAGTTGTCATCCTGGATTTTTGGGCTACATGGTGTCCACCTTGCAAAAAAGCATTGCCTCACTTACAGGAGATCAGTAGCGAGTATCCAGGCAACGGAATCAAAGTTATCGGTGTATCCGTTGACCGTGATGGCTGGGATGTTGTACGTCCATTTATGGCAGAGAAGAATTTTGATTTCACTGTTGTTCTTGGAGGCGAAGAAATTGTAAAAGCCTATGGCGGAATTAATAGTATTCCTACAACATTTATTATCGGACCAGATGGTGTAATCGGGGAAAAGTTTGTTGGTTACAAAGACAAATCTGAGTATCTGGATGCTGCAAATAAATTAATGCACTAGGTAAAAAAAATGTCCCTGACTGCGGAGTTAACCTTCAGTCAGGGACTGCTAACATTGTCGATCATCACTTCCTCAACCACCAGAAAATATCTACGATTGAGAGAATGAACAGTGATTCTAGCAGGTACATCCTTGTGACCTCCTGGCTAAGTTTCAATGTCTATCTCGAACACGGACACTCAATTCCTTGCCAGAATTGTACCAAATCAGCAAAATACGTTATAACTGGTTGATTCTCAGGACGATAAGAGTCCTGTCGTCGGCTTGCTGGCCCTCGCTGAAGATGTCAATATCGGACAAAATCTTGTCGCGAAGTTCTTTTGGTGGTAAATGAGTGTTCTTTTTGACTATTAGTTCAAGTTGTTCGGTCCCAAACATTTCATCTCTACTGTTTGACTCTTCGGTCAGGCCATCTGTGTATAAAAGAATAGTGTCGCCAGGTTTTGTGTGGATGGTTCCTTGAGCATAATGCTGGTCTGAATCGATTCCCAGAACCAGGCCTCCTTTTTTTAAATGCCCAGTCCATTTGCTCGTAGAACTGAAGTGCATTGGGGGATTCATACCGGCATTTGAGTAATTCAGCGTGCAATTTGCCGGGTCAATTATTCCATAAAAGAAACATACAAACTGACTGATTGACGCAAGGTTGCAGATCGTGTCATTAACTTCTGCTACAACTTTTTCAGGTGTTCCGTGCACCGCAGCAGCTGAACGAAAAGCTACACGCAGGGTAGTCATAATCAGTGCTGCAGGTATTCCTTTTCCAACCGCATCGGCAATTGCAAATCCGATTCTTCCATCAGGCAACTTGAAATAATCGAAGTAATCACCACCAACTTCTCTACATGAATTCATGCTGCCACAAAGAGTGATGTTGTCAGAAACCAGTTCGCTATCAGGGACAAGTTGTTCTTGAATGTTTTTTGCTACCGACAGTTCAGTGTCGAGCCGCTTTTGTTCCAAAGTATCAATATATAGTCTCTGCACTTCAAGTAGTGCAGCCACCTGCACACTCAGGAAATGCAGGTTCCGGATATCAATCTGAGTATATTGATTGCCACTGCTCTTGTTGCCCATTGTGATAAATCCACAGAGATTTTTTCCGGTAATCAACGGTATGATAATTTTGGGATCAAGACGATTGAGAACATTAAGGGTTGCTGTGTCTGTTGCAGGCTCTGTGTCCAGGCCATCGATTTCATCTGTGTGAATTGGGCGGTTTGCAGTTTGAAGAACTCGCGACAGGGTAGAGTCAGTGTTGATGGAAATATCTTTAGGTAATTCAATCCCATTAGATGATTCAGGTTTGAAGTTGTCATTTTCAGTAAATAGAACTATCTGCTCTGGTCGATAAAGTTCGTTCAACCGTGTTAGTATAATTTCAACTGACTCGGTTCTGTCGATCATTCCAGATATTTTATGACACAACTCCTCGATTGCATCGCGGGTAGCTTGTCTTGAAGGATAAAATGTATTTTCCACAATTTTGTGAATTTTTTGTTTGATTGGGTTGAATAATAGAGCGCACAAGGCAATTGTAGACAGTGCAAGAGGATAGCTGGATATGTTGAAGTAATTAGTTAGGGTATGACCAAGTATACTGACTATAATCAAGTAGCAGCTGGCAATAAGAATCGACAAGAAGAAGTAGACCAAACCATGACGTATGACTTGATCATAATCAAGTGCCCCATGTCTGAGAATAGCCAGCCCAAATGAGACTGGTATCAGTATCAGGGATAAGCCGAGCCATGCTTGCATCGGAAATCCACCAGCTGGATTAAGCATGTACATGATATTGCCCACAAGAAAAGGCAAGATTCCAAAAAGCAGACCAACCAGCACAGAGTGCATTTTGTGTTTGGCAATTCCCCGATCTTTTGATAGTGCTTTTTTCCCAAATATAACAAGACCAGCAACAATCCAAACTAACATATAGATTGTTGAAACACCTTGTATCGTTGCAACAGTCAAAGAGGTCGATGGATCCAACTGTGCTACTTGCGCATAAATACTTGCCAGCATCAATGGCCAGAAAGGGATCCAGAGCAATCGATGTCTTTTCCTATTGTCGTCAGTCAAATGACTGCGCGTGGGGAAGTATATCAGGAATCGCAGAAAAACAACCGGCAGCAGAAGGTGAGCAAGATCTCGAGATATTTCTTTTGCGGTCATCCAGGCTGGCGAAGGCCAGTCAGGAATATCCATCAGGAAAAAAGCAAAAATGGTACAGAGCGCATAAAAATATCGGGTAACCAGGTCATCTCGTTTTGTGAGCACGAAACAGCCCA